>JAJZWO010000032.1 GCA_021846635.1 Microcaldota archaeon
GTAACGCTGATAGGATGTGTATTGTGAAGCTGGTCCGCCGCGAACGCGTCCCTGAAGTTGTCCTCGAGGTACTTCTTCTCCACATCCCACTCTGGGAATGATGAGCCAACCGCCTTGTAGCTCATCATGGTGGCGAAGCTCTCGTTCAGCCATAGGTCGTTCCACCACGCCATTGTAGCCAGATCCCCGAACCACTGGTGTGCGAACTCGTGCGCTATGGTTATCGCTATATTCTGCTTTACACTGAGCGGGCTCGATTCATCGCACAGCAACGAGGTTTCCCTGAATGTCACCGCGCCCCAGTTTTCCATCGCCCCGGCTGCGAAATCTGGTATTGCAAGCAGGTCCATTTTGGGAAGCGGGTACCTTATCCCGAAATACTTTTCGTAAAACTGGAGGAATGTTTTAGCATATGAAAGAGGCAGCTTGGAATACTTGAGGTTTCCAGGCGTGCTTACCACGCTTATCTTTATGCCGCGATAGTCGGTAGAGAGCCTGTCGAACTTCCCTACGCACAGGTAGAGCAGGTACGGCGCCATCTTCGGCGTCTTCATGAACGTCACGATCTTTTTGTTGCCCTTTGGCAGGGTGCGCTCGACCGGCATGTTTGATATCGCTTCGAGGCTGGAGTCTATCTCGAATGATACCTCGAAGGTTGCCTTCATCGCAGGTTCGTCTATGCATGGAAACGCTGCGCGCGCATCGACAGCTTCGAACTGCGAGGTAAGCATCACGCCAGTTTTACCTGATGGAAGCTTGTAGGTGCTGCGGTAGAAGCCGTACATTTTGTCGTTGTTCAGCCCGGAGTACCTTATGTGTATGTCGACATTGCCCGATACTGTTCCGCCAACGAGGAGCTGCACGCGCTCGAGCTTCTTCTGGTATCTGACCTTTGCGCCGTACTCCCTGCCCTTGCACGAAACTGATGCATGCTCTATCTTCAGCTCGTTTGCGTTTAGCGTTATGATGCGTGAAGGCTTGAGCACCTTCGCTTCGATGTGCTCCTCGCCCTTGAACGTAAAACTCTTCATGTCAGGAATGAAGTTCAGCCTGTAGTTCTGAGGTATTACGTTTGTGCCTATTACCTCCCTGCCTTTTGCTGCTGATGGGATTTTTGCTTTCATTCTGCACCACCTATGCGCATGGGCGAAGAGGTCTGGCTTGCCTGATGGCATGAGCTTTGATTTGATTGCTGCGCGGCTCCGGGGCGCGCAGGCATATTCTTTTCATATAGCATTGGCTTGCACTGCATAATGACCATGATTATTACAGCACAGCCCTTTTTATTTATTCCACTTAGATTTGCATTGCCGCCGATAAAACTGGACGACTGCAAAAGGCGCGCCATGCTGCGTCAAGAAGGGAGTTCACTTGAGCCTTATCGAGTCGAGGTTGCGCGGAGCCCTTGCGTCGATATGGAAGGTGCGCTCGAAGTTGCGTGCAAGGTCGTCGCACTTCTGCTCGTCTCCGTGCATGGTGAAGATTCCCTTTGGTCTCGGGCGGAGCGCCTCGACAAAATTCATGAGCTGGCGCCTGTCGCTGTGGCCAGAGAATCCTTCTACGGTATTTATCGACATGTTGACCTTGGTCGACACGAGCTTGCCGTCCTCGTTTGGTAGCGGGACCTCGGAGATGCCGTTCTGTATCCTCCTTCCCATCGAGTTGGAGCTGTTGTACCCCACGAATATCAGCGAGTTCCTTGAATCGTCTGCAAGCCTCTTGAAGTACTCTACGCTCGCGCCACCGTTCATCATGCCTCCGCTTGCGAGTATTATGCCAGGGCCCTTGTCGAAAACTTCCTCGCGCTCGCCCTTTACAACCTCGAATATCTCGCTCTCGAATGGGGACCTGTTGTTGAGTATCCTGTTCCTGAGCCCTTCCTTAAGGTATTCGGGATACGCAGTGTGTATGGCGCTTGCCTCGAGTATCATCCCGTCCAGGTAGACGGGCACGTCAAGCTTGTACTCGTTGGAAGTTAGGTAGCTTTCAAGGACGAGTTGCAGCTCCTGGCTCCTTCCCACTGCAAACAGCGGTATGAGGACCTTGCCGTTGTTCTGTATAGTCCTCTTTATTATGTTCATGAGGTTGATCTCGGCGTCGCGCCTGTTAGGAGTTATGTCCTTTGGCCCTCCGTATGTGCTCTCTATGAAAAGCGTGTCTATGCGCGGGTACCTCGTGTCCGTCGGGTCGAACAGCCTTGTGAAGCCGTACTTCATGTCGCCAGTGTGGACTATGTTGTACATGCCTTCTCCCACATGGAGGTGCACGGTAGCGCTGCCGAGTATGTGCCCGGCGTTGTGGTAGGTAAGCTTGAGCTCGTCGGTTATGTTTGTTACCTCGCCATAGTCCCTGGTTATCATGTGGGACAGCACCTTCTTTACGTCCTTCTCGTCGTAAAGCGGAGTGCCGCCGCTGCGCTGGACCAGCTTTGTGTAGTCGTTGAGCAGAAGCGCTGCAAGATCCCTCGTAGGCTGTGTGCAGTATACGGGACCTTCGTATCCGTACTTGAACAGGTATGGAACGAAACCGATGTGGTCCATGTGGCCGTGCGTGAGTATTACGGCATCAAGCTCGTTTATTGTAAAGCCTGCGCTGTCCAGGTACGGGAACGCCTTGTTTACGTCCCCTCCGGCATTCGCATCGAGCCCCTTTATTCCCGGCTCTGGGCTTATGCCGCAGTCTATCATCACCTTTGAATGTGGGGTTTCGAGGAGAAGACTGCTTCTGCCTACTTCCCTGAAGCCGCCGAGAGCCGTAGCCTTGAGCCACTCGCTCTTGACTATCGGCTTGTTTATCTTCTTGCCTATCCCAAGCAGGAACTTCTTCCTGAAGTCGCTTTCCGACATTATCAGGTTCCTGACGCCCTGTATCGTGTCGCTATGCATCGTCGGTATCCTGAGCGTCTTCGGGCTCCAGCCCGTCTGCATGGCTATGCTCTTCAGATTGGACCCGCCCTTGCCTATCACCAAGCCGGGCTTCATCGCCTCTATCGCAACCTCGCAGAAATCCTGTATGAACTTGACGCTTCCTATGCCCGCCTCCTTTGGCACTATCGACTTTATGACCTCGAGAGCCTTTTCCGGCGGCATCAGGACGGATGGGTCGCTCCTTATCACTATCTTCTTCTTTATCGTGGCGGCAATGTTCCTCACTATGGAGTCGTCAGCGTAAAGCGCCTTCTGGTTCTTCAGGTATATGATTATGTCCGGCCCTTCAAACTCTATCTTTGACAGGTTTGCGTCGCTAGGCACCATCTCCTTTATCTTCTGGAAAACGTCAATGCTTTCCTTCACGCCGTTGTTTCCGTTCTCAGTATCCGCCAATAAATCTACCCATACGCCTGTAAACAAACAGTATTTAAACCCAAAATAGCTACTTTGACGCTATCGCCTTCTCGAGATCCTTGTCTGAATATTCCGTGTAGCCGGACTTTGTTATCGCCGCGACAAGTATGTTGTTTCCGGTTGCAGAGTCCCTCTTCATCGCGGTAGTCAGCGCCTTGTGCACTATCTTTATCCCCTCCTTTATTGAAAGGTCTTCCGCGTACACGTTCTCGAGGTAGCCCAGAGCCGTTATCGAGCCGCTTCCGGTTGCAGTGAACTTCGACTCAACGGTATAGCCCCCAAGAGGATCAAGGTTGTACAGCTCAGGCTTGGAGCCGTCCATGCCAGCAACTATGAGCTGAACGTAGAAGGGCATCATCTTGTTGTCCTGAAGTATTATTGAAAGAAGCGAAGTTGCGGATTTTGGCGAAAGAGGCTTGTGCTCGTCCATCTTGTATATCTCGTTCTGCGCCTTGATTATCCTTATCAGAGCCTCAGCGTCTCCCACCCCTCCTGCTATCGTCATGGCAACATTCTCGTCTATCTTCCAGACTTTCCTTGCCTCCGTGCTTGCAATGAACGTATCCATCGTAGCTCTCGAGTCGGCGCCCACAACAACTCCGTCGGAGCAGATAAGCCCTATCGTTGTTGTACCCTTCATAAACTCCCTGTACAGGTCTAGGTCAAGCTCTTTTCTCATGTTCGCACCTTTATCAAATTAAGCATAATGTCTGTTTAGACAAATAATACTGGTCTGCGCCATATGAAATTGGTAATGGCAGGAATATTAAAAATTTCTACTGATAAGCACGCTGTAGGAAACATGAATATATCCTACAGCTACTTATTTAACCTTTCCTGTTTCGCCTTCAGGAGCGGGCTACAGTTCTAGCATGCTGCTGCCTATGAACTCGTGCTCCGCGCCGTTCAGCTCCGCATATGCAAAGGTTCTGTGAACCTTTGTTATCCGTATCTTGTACTTGTTGCCTATGCGCGTCTTGGCATCCTTTATGAAGACCACCATGTTGGAGATCTTCCCTATGCCTTCCCCGCGGGCGCTCTTTGAGAGCACCTGCACTTCGTATTCACTTCCCTCTTCTATGTTATCTAGTATTGTCATTTATACCACCCTCAACCACCGCGCTCGCATCGCAAGCCATCCACCCAGAGGGCTAGCGTGTTCGCACGATTACTATTTCTTTGTAAACCTTTTTAAAGCAGATATACTAAAACGCGAAAAGTTTGGCATCTGTCTAACCATACCGAAAAAACAAGCGCATAGATGGGCTTCAGCCGCCCTTCCTACGGCGTTTTGTCGACTTGGAACGCCCATTGCGGCGGAACGGTTTCATCATAGCGTAAAGGATGTAGCCGAATATGGCGGTGAGGGCAACCATTACAGCCAAGGATATGCCGGCGTAGCTTTCAAGTCTTGCCTTCTGCACAGCTATCTCGCTGCGTGCGGCTGACAACAGGGAGAACGCCGTAGACGGATCCTCCGCATATATCTTCTCTGCCCGTGATATCTTTGACGTTATGTTCTGCACAGACGGGTAGAATACAAGGTATGCGCTGTTGTTAAGCTCATTGAGCTGCGACACGGTTTCATTGAGCGTGGCGTTGAACGATGCATTGCTCTGCACAGGCTGTGCGGAAGCGTAGTTCAACTGCAGCGCAATGACTGCCATAAACGCAAAAATGGAAAAAAACAGCGCCGCACGGCGCGGCGCCATCCGGGGAAACATCTGGATCACAGGTTGACGTCTATGTTCAGCTGCTCCTTGAGTTCCCTGTACCTGTTCCTGATTGTGACTTCTGTCACGCCGGCAACGTCGGCGACCTCCTTCTGTGTCCTTCTTTCGCCGACAAGTGCCCCGGCTATGTACACAGCCGCCGCGCTGACGCCGGTTGGGCTCCTTCCCGAAAGCAGGCCCTTCTTCATCGCCTGCTTGAGCAGGAGGGCGGCCTTTTCCTGGGCCTCGCCGCTCAGCTTCAGTGCATTGACGTACCTTGGCACATATGCTACCGGATCCGTCAGGGGTATCTTGAGGTCGAGCTCGTGGGATATTACCCTATAAGCCCTGCCCACCTCCTTCTTTGGCACTCCGGATATGTTTGCTATCTCGTCAAGCGTCCTTGGCATGCCTGATTCCCTGCAAGCCGCGTATATGACAGCCTGCACAACGGTCTCTATAGGCCTTCCGCGTATCAGGTTGTTCTGCACGCACTTCCTGTAGAGCAGAGCGGCAGTCTCGCGAATATTGTCAGGGAGACCAAGGTAGCTGGCAACCCTGTTCAGCTCGGGAAGTGCTATCAGGTAGTTCCTCTCGCTTGAGCTCGCTATGCTGGCCCTCTTGTGCCACTTCCTCATCCTGTACAGCTGAGCCTGCCTCTTTGAAGGAATCCTGACTCCGCGTATGTCCTTGTTGTAAAGGTCTATCTCTGTGACAAGCCCCCTGTTGGGCTTGGTGTACTTTATCGGTGCGCCCGTCCTCGCCCTGGAGTTTCTCTGCTCCGAATCGAATGCCCTCCATTCAGGGCCAGTGTCAGTCGCATTCTCCTCTATTACGAGACCGCAGTTGTTGCATACCAGCTCACCGCGCTCACCGTCAAATATTATGTCGGTGCTGCCGCAGCTCGGGCACCTCCTTATCACTGCGGGATTGACACTGCCGAGCTTCGGCTTCCTCGGAGTCCCCTCCTCAATTGTTGCGGGCAGCTCTGCAGACTGCGCCATGCTGGCATCGTCGGATTCGCGCTCTATGCTTAGTCGCTTTCCTTCCACGACAAGCCTCTCGCCCTTTGGCTTTGGCTTGGGGGTAGCGCTCTTGCCCTTGTTATGCTTAGTCTGATGCTTCTTGTCCATCGATTTCACCTTTTGAAGAGAAAAAATTTGCCATAGTTTTTTAAATCTTTCTAAAACCAGACAATATTGTTGTGAAGAATAAGATATATAAATGTATCGTATGCCAAAAATGGAGGCAACGGCTGCTTTTGCAGAGGTAAATGTCGCAGCATTATCGCTGCGGCAGTAGCGGAATGGTAGGGAATGGGTTTTGTGCGAAAAGTTTAGGATTAATAAAAATGGGCCTGGAGAGATTTGAACTCTCGACCTCCCGATTATCAGTCGGGCGCTCCAACCATGCTAAGCTACAAGCCCAATCTTACCAGTTAATTTGCAACACAAGGATTTATGAATTTGCAGCACCGCGCCTGCGCGCGGGAAGCTTATTCATGACCATTTCGTTTACCCGACCCGACGGAGTCTCCTCGACAAAACGCTGGGATGTGAAGTATAGCACTTCTACTGATGGCTGCTTCCAGTAGGATTCCGGCAGCTTTGCGTGTATGCAGGCTTCCTCAAGAGCCTGCTGCTTCGAAAGCTTGTGGCGCACGGGGAATTCCGGCATTATTATGCCCTTGCTCGTGCCATGCCTTACTATTATGCCGTCCCTGCCAAGCGAAAGCCTCCTCAGCCTGTTCGCCTCGCCGTTTACCTTCTGCATTTTTGATATTATGTCGAGCTCTATCACTATGTCATCAAGCTCCCTGTGCGACACAGGGACGAAGCGCTGGTCCCCGAAGGCGGCTGCTATCGCAGCCTCGACAAGGCTCTCTCCGAGCGGAGCAATTGGCTCCGAGAAGCCCGCATGGCCACGCACCACTTCGTTTGGGTAGTGCCTTAAAGTAACGAAGATCCCATCAGGCTTTGAGAACTCCTTCAGCGTTGACTTGACCATCTCCGGCTCGAACCTGGGATCCTTAAGAAATAGCTCTATGCTGCTGCGTGCAGCGGATACGAGCCTGCGCCCTTCGTCAAGCGAATATTTTGCCATTGAGCCACCATCTGCCGGAGAAGCCAGACCGGCATGCTTGCGTCGGCTTCCCATCGATGATATTCCTATTGCATTGTTCACGCTTATATACATTTTGGAGGCTGTATGCATTACTTAGAGCCATGCGGTGACAAAGCAATCAATAAAGTATATATGTAATTGGTGCTATCAATCTGGTTAGCACAGCACGCCGCTGTGCGCTTTGCAATTTGTAGTGATGGGATGAGGAAGCTTGAGATATTTACTGACGGTGCAGCAAGGGGGAATCCTGGAAAGAGCGCCTCCGGATACATGGTTTACGAGGGTGGAAAACTCATTGGTAAGGATTTTGTCTTCAACGGAATACAGACCAACAACTTCGCGGAATACACTGCGATGATAAAGGCCCTTGAGTGGGTGCTGGCTAACGTAGGCTCGGACTGCAAGATAAGGATAACATCCGACAGCGAGCTTGTGGTGAAGCAGGCGAACGGCATTTACAGGGTAAAGTCGGAGAGGATGCGCAGTCTCAATGAGAGGCTTGCAAAGCTCAGGGAATCATTCGCATCGGTTGAGCTGGTTAACGTGCCAAGGGAAAATCCAGGAATAGTTAAGGTGGACGCTGCGCTCAACACGCTGCTTGACGGCATGGAATAGGAGCAAAAGGCCTTAGCCGGGAATCGAACCCGGTCTTGAGGATCCACAGTCCTCTGTGCTAGCCGTTACACAACTAAGGCCACGTAAGAAGTTTGCAGTATATTATTTGTGAAAAGTAATATAAAGAGTCCGTGGTCCTTCTAGCC
>JAJZWO010000033.1 GCA_021846635.1 Microcaldota archaeon
GCATTGCTGCTGTCCAGGCTTATCGATATTGAGGAGACCCCGAGCCTCTTGAGCTCGTCCAGCGCCTCGTGGCTTAGGTTCTGCGACACTGCCGGGGCGACTGCTGACTTCACGCCTTTGCTTGAAGCATATGCAATCAGTGCGCCAAGGTCCTCCCTCATCAGCGGATCGCCCCCTGTAAACACGATTAATGGAGGCGGGCTGCCAAAAGACGCTACCTGATCTATGAGCGCCATGCCAGATTCGGTGTCGAGCTGCCCCTCGGATGGCGAAGTCATGGCATCAGCCCTGCAGTGGATGCACCGCAACAGGCACGCCTTGGTTGTCTCCCAGAACACAAGCACCGGCTTGCTCTCAAAAGCCATGTATATACTTGCAAGGCACAGTATTTATGTGATGCGAGAAGGGCTACATCAGCGTCGCAAGGACTGTTATCAGCAGCATTATGGAGAGGTTGGCGTACGACACCAACGTGCTCTTCTTCCTGACTGCAGCAAGCTTTTCCAGATCCCCTTCCTTTCCATATCTGGATATCTGCCTGCCGTAATACCTACCGGGGCCATAGAGCAAGATAATAAGCACGGCGGTTGAGATTACCATTGCAACGGTAAGATACAGCCCCGCGCTGCCTGCGGCGGTGCTCGCAGGTATGTACCAGAGCGCATTTATTGCGCCGGTGATTATCAGGGTGGATAGCAGCATCCAGGTCAGCCTCGCGAACCTCTTCGATATCTTTGCGACAACAACGGTGCGCACTGCCTCGTCCTTTATCGCATCCCTTGAGCCAGGCACGAGGACAAGCCACATGAAGAAGGAGCCGCCTATGAACAGCATCGCGCTGAAGAGGTGCGCCCAGAGAAAGAAGTACTTCGGCACCAAATATAATACATCGAATGATGACACAGGCTACACCTTTTCTTTTGCTACAGGAATCATTTCTAAAGCTTAAATACTTTCACGCCGCAATACCATCATGTATCCTCCTGAATTTGAATACTTTGCGCCGAACAGCATCGAAGAAGCTGTGGAAGCGCTCTCCAACGAGGATGCAAAAGTACTTGCTGGAGGTCAAAGCCTTCTGCCGCTGCTCAAATCCAGGTTTGCCGCGTTCGGAAAGCTCGTAGATATCTCAAGGATAGCAGGGCTTGACTATGTCAAGGTAGAAGATGAAGCGATACGCATAGGCCCTATGGCTACGATAGCATCTCTTGAGTCTAACGGCGACGTACAGAGGTTTCAGCCGCTTATATCTGAAGCAGCTTCACAAATCGCAGATCCGCTAGTAAGGAATATGGGCACTATAGGTGGAAACGTATCGCACTCCGACCCTGCGAATGACATGCCGCCCGTGATGCTTGCACTAAACGCAAAGTTCACTGCAATAAGCAAGTCCGGAGAGCGCAGCATAGACGCGGAGAAGTTTTTCGTTGACTCATTCCAGACTGCGCTGGATCATGGCGAAATCCTGAAAGAGATAGAGGTGCCTGTCAGGAGGGCGGGACAGGGCTATTCTTACATGAAGCTCAAGAAGGGCTCTGCAGATTTCTCTGTTGCCGCCGTTGCGTGCGTACTGGACGTATCCGGAAAAACAATAAAACGGGCCAGAATAGCGCTCGCATCTGTGTCTTCTAAAGCAGAGATTGCCAATGATGCATGCAGGCATATTGAAGGCAAAGAGTTTTCAGAAAGCCTTGCAGAAGAAGCAGGAACGATAGCTGCCAAAAACGCGGATCCGCAATCTGATTCGTATGGCAGCGAGGAATACAAGCGCAGGGCGCTAGGCATGCTCGTAAAGGATTCTATAATAAAGGCGTACATCAGAGGGGGTGGTTCTATATGAAAAAGATAACAGTGAAAATGGAGGTCAACGGCAAGGAGGTGGAGAGGGAAATAGATCCGCGCATGCTGCTAGCCACATTCGTCAGGGATGAGCTTAAGCTTACCGGCACGCACATTGGCTGCGATACTACCAACTGCGGGGCATGCACCTTGCTTCTGGATGGGAAGGCTGTCAAATCCTGTACGGTTCTTGCGGCGAGCGCTTCTGGCAAGAAGGTTATAACGATAGAGGGCATATCCAAGGATGGAACGATGCATCCAATACAGAAGGCTTTCGTGGAGAAGCACGGGCTGCAGTGCGGCTTCTGCACGCCAGGCATGATAATGACATCGTACTGGCTGCTTGGCAAAGGAAAGAAGCTTTCACGCGAGGAAATAAGGAAGTACCTGTCCGGAAACCTCTGCAGGTGCACAGGTTACCAAGGAATAGTGGATTCCGTCGAATACGCTGCAGAGCTTATGGAGAGCGAGAAGGCCAGGGAAAAGGCGAGGAACAGGTGATTGTCTGGAGAGGGAGGAGGCTTTTGTATTGGGAAAAGGTCAGTACGTAGACGACATAATGCTGCCGAACATGCTTTACATGGGCGTTGTGAGGAGCACTTACGCAAGGGCCAAGCTGATCAAGGTTAGCGGCAAGGATATAATAGACGGGAACGAGCTCAAGGCGCTCAGGGCATCGGTAGGCGAGGGTGCTGCTGCGGCGTCAAACCTGGATCTTATGGAGCCCATATTTGCAAGAGATATGGTGTACTACGTAGGGCAGCCAGTCGCTGCGGTGTTTTCCGACGATAGGTATTCGGCGGAAGACAGAATAGCTGATGTCGAGGTAGAGTACGAGCCGCTAAAGGCTTTCAACACTGTTAAGGCTGCAATGGAAGGGGAGCCAATACATCCGGGTACAAGCTCGAATGTCCTTCGCGAGACAGTTGTCGGCAACGCTTTCGATGATCCAAAAGCTGATGTAGTGGTTGAGGACGAGCTGACAAACGAGAGGATAATGCCGAATCCAATAGAAACGCGCGGCATAATAGCTGACTATGATGGAAAAAGGCTTACAATATACATATCGACACAGTCGGTGCACAGCATAAAGAGGGGCATATGCAGCAGCCTGAAGCTGAATCCTGACGACGTGCGTGTAATTCAAGCTGATACAGGCGGAGGATTCGGCTCCAAGGGAGGGCTCTATCCAGAATATGTTATAGCGGCTTATGCTGCTATGAAGTTCAAACGCCCTGTGAAGTGGATTGAGACAAGGCGCGAGCACCTTCTTGCAACAAACGCCGGGAGGGGGGTGCACGGCAGGATGAAGCTCTTCGCGGACAAGTCTGGAAAGCTCCTTGCGCTCAGGGGTGAGATAGCCGTAGATTCCGGGGCATTCGGAGGAGGGATGGCTGAATTCACCGCACCATACATAGCGATGCAGGTAACAGGGCCTTACATGATAGAGAAGGCTAGCATAACAGCAAGGTCAGTGATGACGAACAAGCCAGTGCAGGGACCGTACAGGGGCGCGGGAAGGCCCGAAGCCGCATTCATGATGGAGCGCATGATGGACATGCTCGCTGACAAGCTGAAGATTGATCCAGTCAAGCTGAGACTTCTCAACATGTCGGACAAGCCGTTCAAGTCGCCCCTTGGCCTTGAGATAGATGCGGCAAAACCTTTCTTCGAAAAGGCTGTGCAGGAGCTAGACTACGAGCGTCTCAAGGGCGACAAGGCAGGCATAGGATTCTTCGTTCTGGTGCCAGCGCTAGCACCAGGAGAGACTGCACGCATACGGATAAACAGCGGCAAGGTTGACGTCTGGCTCGGAGGAAACGCGCACGGGCAGGGGCACGAGGTCTTTGTCAGGAAGCTTATACGCGAGGAGCTAGGCATACCTGAGGAACTGGTTACGCTCAACAAGGGCGATACTGACATGCTGCAGTCGGGCATAGGCTCGTGGGGCAGCAGGTCGGCGATAGCAGGGGGCGCAGCAGTGGTCAGCGCCGCACGGAAGCTGAAGAAGGAGTTCGAGGCGAAGCACGGAAAGTTTTCGACAACTGAGCTGCTCAACGGAACATACGATTCTTTCGTGTTCGAGAAGCAGGAAGGGCAGCTGAACTCGTTCGGAGCCAACATAGCTACTGCCTCGATAGACAAGTACGGGGTTGTTAAGGTCAGGGAGTGCATTGCGTACTACGACCTTGGCAGGATGCTCAACCCGCCGATGGTGAGGGGACAGATAATGGGAGGCATGGCTCAGGGCATAGGGCAGACGCTTTACGAGGAATTGGTGCACAGCGACGACGGGCAGCTCCTTACCGCAAGCATATCGGATGCAGGTGTGCCGATTGCGGAGAACATGCCGGAGTTCATCGTGAAGGTTGCTGAGAACGGCTCGCGCCTGCCTCATGGGGCAAAGGGCTTGGGAGAAGCGCCCACAATAGGAGTTCCTCTTGCGCTTTGCAGAGCGATAGAGCTGGTCTCCGGGAAAAGAATAAGGTCTACTCCTGTGAAACAGGAGTATCTATCCGATTAGCTGCCTGGCATTTTGCTTCAGCCCTGCTCGCAGGCTTTCTTGAAAGCGGCAACCAGCTCATTCACATATTTGTCTGAGGCGCGCTGCACCATCCTTGAGCCCACAGTCGCTGCCAACCCTCCTATGTTTATCGAAACACCCCATTTGACCTTTGTAGATTCTCCTGCTTCTTCCAGCGAGAAGAGCGCATCGAAATTCATCGAGCTTCCAGCTCCTGATCCCTTCCCGAACATCCTGAGCTCCTTTCCGGGCGATTTCTCCTCGACGCCTATCTCTGTGTTGAACTTTCCTTTGATGAAAGACATCCCTACCTCTACATCAGCCCTGATTTTACCGTCCTGCGCCTTCTCGTATTTCAGGACTCCGGGTATTGATTTGGCCAGAGATTCTATGTCCTTTAGTTTTGCATATACTGCGGCGGCGCCGGAATTGACATCGAATTCGCCCGACATTTCCATCCTATCACATGCATGTTTGAAACTGAAAATAATTAAAGCCTGGCTATCCTTATGTCTTCGGTTCCAAGCCTTTTCCCATTGTAATTAAGCACGACATAGCCCATTGAATCCTTCCTTCCATAAAGTATCTTCCTGCTGTGGAGAGTGCCGCAAACTACCCCATTCCCCAATACGCCAAGATAATGCAGGTGTCCTATGAAAAGTATCGTATCGCTGCTTAGCCTGAACCTTCGCCTGACGAGCCACAGCAGCAGAGCCGGCATTAGCTTTCTGCTGAGCTTTACAGCAACCTTTCCCGCATAGTAACCCATCTTTTCCTTGAGAAATGAGTCTTCCAGATTGCCGTGGAAGAATAACATGTTGCCGGTCCTGTATGTTATAGGGTCTTTGTTTGCTACGCCTAGCTCTTTAATGAAAGTTGCAAGTTCGGAGTTTATGCTGTAGTCTGGGTTTCTGCCATCGTTATCCCCGAGGAGTATGACGCTTTTTGAAAGTGGAAATAACTTCCTGTATGAGCGCACAAACTCCTTGTAAAGGTCGATAACTTTTCTGCCGCTCCCGGAATTGTCTATTACGTCCCCAAGCAGCACCACAGTGTCTGGCTTCTCCCTTTTTATTATATTAGGAAGCAGTTCGCTTCGTGGAGTAGGGTAGTGCAGATCGCTGACCACCAGGATTTTAGGCATGCTTCAGAAATGCTCCTAAGTATAAAAAAGGTTTTGTTTTGGTCAACCGTTGAACTGGGCGACTGTTTCTATCCTTGTGCTCTGGTTCTGCAGGCCGTAGCTCTTGGCCTTGTCTATGTCAACGCCTGCCTTTCTTGCTAGGCGCTCCACCAGGCGCATCATAGCCCATCCGCCAAGAGCTATAGTTGAAGATATGCCTAACTTCACAACTGGGTTGCCCTTGCTCTCCCGCTTAGCGTTGCGCAATGCCATCTTGTACAGGTGCCTATAGCTTGCGTAATACATCGCGAACTGCGATTCTGTGAGCATGCCGGAGTTAAATCCCCTGCTCTTTATCAGTCCTAGAGGGACGTTCTGCATTGGAGTGATTGTGAACTCCAGCGGCCTTTCATCAATGTATGAGTTGCTCATCTTGTTTATCAGCGCGACTGTGTCCCAGTTGTCTTCAGGCGTCTCATCTCTCTGCCCTGCCTGTATTGTGAACGCAGGCCTCCAGTAATATTTGTTCATGTTCCTGGTCCCACGCCATACGATCTCGCTCCAGCTGCCGTCCGGACCCACATGCAGCGGCAGGGTCTTGTTAGGCATGTGCTTGCTCGCGAGCTCGTCGCTTCCGGTCTCGACGCCTACCTGGACCCCGATCCAGTTGTTAGGCCCAGCTTTCATTATGCCTGAAAGCTTCTCAATCAGCTCTGGGTATGCAGCTGCAGGCGATATCCTTGCATGCGTTGGATTTGTGCGCCTTATGCCTGGAACTGACATTACCGTGGTGACCAGGTCCACTAGCGCATCGACGTTAGGCTCAAACTTCGGCGAGGTGTGCCTGAATCCGAAAAATTCGTCAGTGTGAAGCCAGGCGTTGTCAAATC
Source organism: Microcaldota archaeon (assembly GCA_021846635.1). Lineage (GTDB taxonomy): Archaea > Micrarchaeota > Micrarchaeia > Micrarchaeales > Micrarchaeaceae > JAJZYW01. The sequence goes on from JAJZWO010000033.1 coordinate 6,377, forward strand.
CCCCCTGCTTGTTTACCTCTATCTCCTTCCTTATCATTTCATTAGTATAATATCTCAGCGGACGCAGCGTCACCTCGCAGAAATCGCAGCCTATCCCGCAGCCCCTCATTATCTCTACCATGCCTGAATGTGCCGGGCCCTGTATAAGCGGAATCTTGTCCAGAGGGACATATGTGCTGATCTTGCTGTTCTTAGAGATGAATTTGGGATTCTTGACATTGCTCCTGTGGAAATTGTCGTCCATCGTTACGAAGCCCTGGAAGAATTCGTTCCCGTCTATGCTGTCTGAGCTTATCTGCTCGAACAGGTCGTTGATTACATCCTCCGATTCGCCCTGAAAGGCATAGTCTATGTTTGATATCTCAAGCTCTTCAGGATGAATGGTGAACTCCCAGACGCCTGGGCCGCCCACAACGAGTTTTGCTTTCTTTCCTTTCCTTGCAGCGTTGATTTTTGCCATCAATGAGCGCCATTCCATCGTCACCCACGCGCCTTTGTCTGCACCCATTAGCGCGAAGTAGGACATGGTAAGCGGACCGAGACCGAGCGGGTCCATCGTATTGACTGCTATTATCTCTGTGTCGTCCTTTATCAAACTGGAGAGATGATCCTCATGTGCGACAACTACATCTTCGCGAGGATGCTTCTGCAGAAGCGCTGCCTCTAGCTTCCTCAATGAATAGGTCGTTATTTTTGACCTGCCTTCTAAATCTGCCGCGTATAGGGGCCCTTTGAGGAAATGGTATACAGAGCCAGGCATGACGTGAGCCGGAGCGCTCGGAAGGAATTCTAGAAGAGGGAAATTCCTGTAAGCCGCACTCAGACTTGAATCGGATACCAGTACATATTTAGCCATTGTATCGCTGTGAAATACAATATAATTAGTACGATATAAATTCGGCTCTCAATACTTTTAAAATTTGCGCTTTAATAAGTATAAAGAGGTAAATTTGTTGCATGACAAACTCATGCAACTAGTAGTGATTCCATATCAGTGATAACAGGAAGCGGGATAAGGAGGCTAATTAAGGAGAGGCAATTGGTGATAAGCCCGTTCAGCCTGTCGCAGATAGGGGCAGGTTCGATAGATCTTCATCTAGGGAAGGAGTTCAGGGTTTTCAAGCCAAGCAATAACACGATAGAGGTTGTAGACTCGCCTGATTACAAGAGCATAAGCAGGCTGGTGAAGCTCAAAAAGGGCGGCGAGATTGCGATAGAGCCGGGAGAATTCCTTAACGGGATAACGGAGGAGAGGATAAAGCTTCCTGCAGGATATTCAGGGAGAATAGAGGGAAGGTCGAGATTCGCGAGGATAGGCCTCCTTGTGCACGTGAGCAGCGGCTTCGTACAGCCCGGCACGGATGGAAAGATAGTCCTGGAAATAGTAAACCTCTCGCCATTCAGGATGAAGCTGAAATGCGGAACACAGATATGCCAGCTGATAATAGAAGAAGCGAAGGGCGGAGACACTTACAAGGGCAGGTATTACGGCCAGAAGAACCCGTGATTGCTCGGTTTATATGATGGGATTTTTGAAAGAAAAATGGGCCCGAGG
>JAJZWO010000034.1 GCA_021846635.1 Microcaldota archaeon
GCATTGCCTGTAGTGTTGAATACCTCAGTATAAGTCCCTATGGCTGGCGATGTAGTATATGAGCCAACCGAATTTGTTGTTTCGACTTTTGCAGAGTTAACAAAAAGGTTTGCACCAAGCTGGTTCGCGAAGCTGCTTATAGCAAATGATATCAGACCGCCAACTCCATCGTATACGTATGATGCTGGGACCGTTAGCGAGAGCTTAGGAGTGCTCTTGGTAATCGTCAGCGTCTTGCTTATCGTCTCGTTCTTGGCTGGAAGGTAAGCGCTTACGTTGTATGTTCCTGCAGCAAGCGGCTCGTTTGATGGAGGATTACACGTGCTCTGCGCATTGCAAGACACGCTCCCTGTGCCCGATGCTACAAGGCTGCCCTTCGCGGTTCCCTTGCCTACTAATAATTCTACTGTTTCGTTTGAAGACGGCGCTGTTGCAGTAATGACATCGCTTCCGTTGTATCCTATTGTATTGGATTCCAACGCAAGTGTCAGCTTTCCTACAAGCGAAAACGTTATTAAAGTAGAATTGCCCGCAACCAAGCTGCCTTTAGAAGGCCTTGGCGCATACGTAGCGTTTATTGTAGTAACGTTATTCACGCTGAACAGGAAATTGCCCGGTGGTGTTACAAAGCTTATCCCACCTGGAGAAGCGGTGCTGTTCGCTATTCCGTCATACGTCACATTCCACCTCAAGCCCGACGGAAGTCCGCTCTCATTGAATACTGTAACGCCGTAATAGTCCGCAGTTACTATCCCGTTCCCCACAACAGTCAGGTTTGTCGACTCGGCAAGGCTGTCTGACACTGTCAGGTTTATAGAGTTCGAAACCGTCCAGTTGTGGAATATGAATTTTGAAGGCGGATGGGCGGTTATTGTACCGCTGCCTATCAGGTATGCAATCCCTCCATTAGTGTAGTTCTTTCCGTTTGCATTTACAAAGCCGTTCGTTGGGTTGTCGTCGAACGTTACCTTGGGTGCAGGGAAGGTGTAAGCTGCTATCGCGAGCGCGCCGTTACCTGATGTTGTTGCAGATACTGTATATGAACCGCTAGCCTGGTTCTTGCATACTGCAAGATAAGATGACGCAATAGCACCCTCAGTCACAGACTGCTCAACTGTGCAGTTGGCAGGAACAGTCTCTGATGTGAGCTTCTGCGTGCCTGACGATATGAAGATTGCAGTAAATGTGTTGTTTGTCGCTACCGGATATGTGAGCGAAGCGGTGTCGGTCACGTTGCCTGCAGCTTTATAGACACTGTAGTGCGTATCGTTTATAGCAAGTCCCGCAAGCGTTATGCCCGAGCCTGCAGCCCCTGTATCGTAAGCCTCGCATGTGTCGCTCGTCTGGTGCCCTATCGAAGCGGATATGCCCGAGCCAGCTGCTCCAGAGGATGAATTTATGTTCACTATCCAGGATTCTGTCGGTGGCGATGTCGGAAATGATGTGTCCACTCCTGCTTCGCAGAAGTATTCCTTGTATGTTGAAGGCATTACTATGATTTCTGGGTTTGATGTTCCTGCAGTTGAAGATGTTGAGAAAGGTATGCTGAAAGTCTTTGGAAGTATGGAGAACGACGATGTCTGCTTTGCGCTCGTGTAGTTCGCGTTGCCGGTAGTGTTAAAAGTAAAGTTGTAGGTTCCTATCGATGGTGATGTAGTGTACGAGCCCACCGTATACGTGGAAGCGACGTAGACCCCGTTCTGGTATAATATGCCATCTAGCTGGTTCAGCGCAGTGCCTATCTTGTAGGTAATTTGCCCTCCAGATCCGTCATACACATATGATGCAGGGACAGTGAGCGAGAGCTGCGGAGTAGCCTTGCTTATTGTTACTAGTTCGTCTAGCGATTGATTAGTTGAAGGCACATACGCCTCCACATAGTAGCTTCCTGCGGCCAGCGGCTCGTTTGATGGTGAATTGCATGTGCTGCGCAGGTTGCACGAGACGCTCCCTGTTCCGGATGCGACAGTAGCAAGCGATGATAAACTCGGCCCTAAGCGTATCTCTACACTGTCGGAGCTCAGCGGAGCAGATGCAGTCACAGTGTCGCTTGCGTTGTATTTTGTTGGGTTTGACTGGACAAGCAAAGTTATCTTTCCAACCTCCGAGAAAGTTATCTGCTTCGTGCCGCCTACATCAAGCGTTCCTGAGGATGGAGAAGGCTGGTAAACCACGCCATCTATGCTGACATTCGGCACCGCGAATGTGTACGAACCGTTGTAAGTAAAGAAGCTTATGGCGCTTGATGTGCTGGAGTTCTTGATTCCATCGTAAGTAACATTCCACGGTGCGATATACGATGAACTTAATACCGACGAGCCGACTTTGTACGCCGGCATCACATCGTTTGGCGGGTAAGCTCTTGCCCAGAACGTGTAGAAATAGCTGGGCGACGTGCTGCCGGCCCAAGCAGATATACCTACATACTTATTTTGGCTCGACAAAGATGAATTGGAGCATGGTGCACCATTCTGGAATGTGCCGCCAAGGTTAGGCGGCGCAGAGAATACTGCAGCATCAAGATTCTGCCCTCCAAGCGATGCATTGAGCCAATACCACCCAGCTGCTACCGTCCCTGTCTCACATATTTCCGCATTGGTTGTGCCCTTCTCGAAGAAGACTGAAGCTTCGGCACCGTTCCAACCATCACCCAATAGATAATTGGTCAAAGTGGTGCTTGCGCCTCCGCGCGCAGCGAACAGTGCGTTGCCGTTGCCTCCCGTGTTTATCCAGCCATTGATTATTACGTTCCCAGTTGAAAGCGGGTTGTCAAGCCATGCTACAGCTTCAGAGGATGTGCCAGTGCTGCCACTTCCAGAAAGCGCAATCACGTTAGCTGACGAGCCGTAAGGTCCAGTTTCCGCGCTTGTGCCTATTGTTCCCCCATTTGGCAGCGTGAAGCCCGATACTGTGCTGCCATTGTTATAGTACAGGAAAACCTTGCCACCATCATCGTATTCAGAGTAGGTGGGGCTGAGCTGCGGAGCTTCTCCGGTAGTAAGCTTGTTCATCAGGTTGTCAGATATCGGCGCAAACCCGATGTATACCGTATACTTTGAATTTGCAGGCAAGCCTTTTGATATGTTGAGCCAGTATGAAGTCGAATCAGATTTGCTAAGTTTGCCTGCGTTCGCATAGGTGTCTACCACTGTGCCGTTTGGCAGCACACCTCCTTCAAGCCAGGATGGTATCACAGTCCCGTTCGGATAGAAAAACTCTATGTTCTGCAGGTTCGAAGCCTCGAAGCTGGAGTACTTAGAGCTATTTAGTTGTATGAGCTGCTGGAATGGCGCATGCGTAGCAACAGACTGGTTGTTGTAGACAGTTATGTTCGCGAAGAACTCTATTGATGAGGGCAGGCTCGGAATTGAGGGGAGCCCTGTCTCTTCAAAAGCAGTTATCCCATTATAATTCGCTGATATCGTTCCGTTGCCAGATATCGTTGCTGTCGTGTTAGGGCTATTGAGGTTCGTGAGAGTTATGTTTGAAGGGTTCAGTACGGTCCAGTTAAGGAATCTGAATGATGAGTTTGACGTGCTCGCGGCTATGCTCCCTGTGCCTACAAGGTAAGCCAGCTGGCCGTTCGTGAATGTTTTCTTGTCAGTTGATATCTGGCCGTTTGGTGCATTTATCTTCATGTTGACTGCAAATGGCCCGAAATCATATACTGCTATTGATATCCCGGCGCTGTATTTCGTAGAGGCGTTTATGCTGTAAAAGCCGCTCTGCATGTTGTTGCACACAGCAACGAACGACGACGAATAAGTCCCGTTTATGAACTCCTTGACTGTGCAGTTTGCAGGTATCTGCACGCTCGAAAGCGGGTACGCACCACTATCTACAAGTATCGCGCTGAAGGTACCGTTCTTTGGCACCTGGTAAAATAGGCTCGCGGAAGTCGTACTACTCGACCCAAGCGAGTTAAGCACATATCTGGTCTGGTTGAGCGCTATTCCCGCAAGGGTGGTGCTTGCAGGTATTGCGCCAGCTCCTCCGTTTGTGCCGGGGTTGTCGTAGCATATGTCGCTTGTCTGGTGGCCTACCGATGTGACCTGCTCTGTGGATCCTGCGACTGTTGCAGTTGATTCGACATTCTGCGTCCATGAATATCCCGGATTGCCGCCAGTGAAGGAGTAGCTCACACCCGCGCCGCAGACGTACAGCTTGTAAGTCGACGGGAAGTCCAAGTCAGTAGGATCGGCAGCTCCGCTGGTCTCGTTGGTGTCGTAGAGCACTATATATGGAGCTGACAGTATTGAAAAATTCTTTGACACTGAAGCGCTCGTGTAGTTCGCGTTGCCTGTTGTATTGAACACTGTGGCGTACTTACCAACAGAAGAGGATGTAGTGTAAGTGCCAGATGTCTGAGTAGCGCTTATCAGTACAGAATTCAGGTAGAACGATGCTCCGAGCTGGTTCAGCGCAGTGCTTATGCTGTAGCTTATTGTGCCTCCTTCACCATCATAAGTATAGCTTGAGGGTACTGAGAGCACAAGTCTCGGAACTGCCTTGTTAACAACAAGCGTCTTACTGACACTTTTTCCTGTGGCAGGCACATACGCTGTGACATTGTAAGTTCCTGTTGGAAGTGGTTTGTCGCTTGGATAATTGCATGTGCTGTCTGCGTTGCACGAAATTGTGCCTGTTCCTGACGCTACTTGCGTCCCCGGAGAAGTCCCTTTTCCAACCAGTATGTCTATTGTCTCGTTCGCCAGGGGGGCTGTTGCAGTTATCTTGTCGCTGGAGTTATAGCTTGTCGTGTTGGACTGCAATGCAAGAGTGAGCTTCCCAACTATTGCAAATGTTATCACTGTGGAGTTGCCTACTGAAAGGTTTCCTTTGTTCGGGAAAGCTTCGTATATCGTGTTCGCACCTGTAGCGTTTGTTATTGTAACATTTGGAACTTCAAACTGGTGTTTTCCCGCTATTGTTGAAAAAGTTATGCCTGAAGGCGAGTACGATGAGTTTGCTATGTTGTCATATGTAACGCTCCAAAGCGTATTCGAAGGCAAGCCAGTCTCATTGAATATTGTGGTGCCAAAATATGTTGCGGTCACTGTCGCATTGCCCGATATAGTGGCTATAGTAGTCTGGGATCTCGGGCTCTGTATTGAAACGTTCGAGTTCGAAGCAGTCCAGTTGTGGAATACGAATTTTGAAGGCGGATGCGCGGTTATAGTTCCGCTGCCTATCAGGTATGCATACTTGCCGTTAGTGTAGTTTTTGCCATTTGCGCTTACGAAGCCGTTCGTTGGATTGTCGTCAAACGTGACCTTTGGCGCAGGGAAGGTATAAGCCGCTATCGCAAGTGCGCCGTTCCCCGAGGTTGTTGCTGATACCGTATAAGCTCCTGGGTTCTGGAGGCATACCGCAAGGTAAGATGATGCAACTGCTCCTTCAGTTACGGATTGAGCTACGGTGCAGTTTGCAGGTATCGTTTCAGCGGTTAGTTTCTGCGTACCTGATGATATGAGCAGTGCAGTAAATGTGTTGTTTGTCGCTACGGGATAAGTGAGGGAAGCGGTATCCGTCACGTTGCCTGCAGCGGTGTAGACGCTGTAGTGCGTGTCGTTTATCCCAAGCCCTGCGAGTGTCATGCCAGAGCCTGGTCCTCCGTTGTCATAAGCCTCGCACACGTCGCTCGCCTGATGCCCTATCGAAGCAGATATTCCAGAGCTTCCTGGTCCTCCTGCTCCAGAAGATGAATTTATGTTTACTATCCAAGATTCCGTCGGCGCCTTTTTCGGAAATGCCGGATCAACTCCGGCTTCGCAGAGGTAATTCGAATAGCCGAACGGGAGTGAGACCGATCCCGGGGTCGCCGCAGTAGCTGTTGAAGCTGTCGAGTAAAGGAATTTGAATGTAGCTGGCAGTATGCTGAATGATGCTGTCTTCGATGCGTCGGTGTAGTTCGCGTTGCCCGTAGTGTTCAGCACCTCATCGTACGCGCCTGTAGCGCTTGACGTGGTGTAACTTGCAGACGTATAAGTTGAGCTGGACAGTACGTTGTTGACGTACAGCGTTCCAAGTAGCTGGTTCAGCGCCGTGCTTATGCTATAGCTTATCGTACCTCCAGATCCGTCATATACATATGATGCAGGGACAGTGAGAGAGAGCTGCGGAGTAGCCTTGCTTATCGTGAGCTCAAGGCTCTTTGATTGCCCTGTAGAAGGAACATATGCGGTGATGTTGTAAGTTCCAACAGCAAGCGGATTGTTCGAAGGAGGGTTGCATGTGCCGTCTGCGTTGCACGACACGCTTCCTGTGCTAGTAGCAACCAACGTTCCAGAAGAAGTCCCCTTTCCTACAAGAAGTTCTATCGTCTCATTCGAAAGTGGTGCTGTAGCTGTCGCAAGGTCGCTGTCAGCATACTGCGTTGTGTTGGACTGCAGCGAGAAGCTTAACTTGCCTACCTGCGAGAACAATACGAACTGCGTTGTTCCTGCGCTCAGGGTCCCGCTTCTTGGAGAAGGCAGATACGTCGTGCCGTTCACTATCTGGTTAGCAACACTGAAACTGTAAGTTCCTGGGATGGTGTCAAATGTTATCTTGCCAATGGATGAAGAGTTGGACACTCCATCATAAGTTACGTTCCAAACTGTGCTTGGTGGTAACCCGCTTTCATTGAATGTTGTTATGCCGTTGTAAGTGGCGGTAATCAATCCGCTTCCAGATACATATACCTCTGTTGTCTGGGAAGATGGAGTGTATATAGATATGTTTGTTGACGGGCTTGATTTCCAGCCAGTAAATATGAAGTTGTTCTGCGGCGGGGTTGAAGTTATTACTCCTCTCCCAAGAAGATGTGCTGCCTGCCCGTTCGTGTAAGTCTTGCTGTTGGTTGTTACCGTTGCGCTTGTGGGCGAATCATAGAAAGTTACATTCCTTGGGTAATACTGGTATGCCACAAGCGTTGAAACTGGTGTTATCGCTGCGGCTTTATGCCCTCCAGCTGCTGCAGCAGCGCCTGCATGCATTGAAATTGAGTAGCTGCCAGTTGGCTCATCCTGGCACGCTGCTATGAAGATAGAAGCCTGTGTGCCATCAGTTACGTTCTGGTATACTGTGCAGCCCGTTGGGATCTTCAGGCTTGAAAGGTATCCTGCCCCAATCGTCCCTACCAAAACAACAAAGCTGCTGTTCACAGATACTGAGTAATTAAGAGTGAGGTTTGCATTGATTGCACTTATGTTTGTTGTCTTGCCAAGCTGCCCTGCGTTGGATATGTTAAGGCCTATCCCTCCTAGCGCTGCATACGATGCAGCTCCCGGTCCTCCACCTGCATTGAACGTTGCGGTTCCTGTAGCTCCTGTTTTCTGGCCTACGCTTGTCTCCGCTGCATTGAAATTATGTCCTGCAGCCACGCTCTCAGAATCCGTAGCATTGACTGTCCAGTTCACTCCCGTAAGCTCGGTTGCCGATGGAGACCCAGTCGTATATGCAGCTACCCCGAATATATAATGACTGTAAGTTGTCGGCGATACCGTTACGCTTATCGGGCTTGCGGCAGAGGTACCGCTTCCGCTCCCGAAAGATACCACATACGTGGACATTGAGTCTGAGAAAGCTGTGTAGAAGT
>JAJZWO010000035.1 GCA_021846635.1 Microcaldota archaeon
GCTTGCACTGGTCGCATATCTCAGGGACCTCGTCCCTGTCAACCCTTATCTTGTAGGTTGCGTCGCAGAACGAGCATTTGTATACCCCTACCTTGACCTTCGGTATTATCTCGGACCTTTTTACTATTAGGCTGTCGAGGGCTATCATCTTTCCTATGTATGATGATCCAACGTCCTGCACCAGCGGCGAATTGACAGACTGGCCGAAAATCCTTACGTTGACGTCCTTCTCAATTTCGGGCTTGCCTATGAGCTCCCTCAATGCTAGCTTTGAAGCTTCAAGAAGGTCGTCAGGGCTCTCTATCAGCTCGCTCGCAAGCTCCGGGTCAAACCTCTCAAGCTCCCTGAAATCAACAGGCATGCTGACTTTGTCAGGATAGGAAAGCGCAAGCGATTCCACCTCCTCCTTGCAGTATTTGCTGAAGAATTCGGAGAACCTTTCCTTGTACCCCTCAATAGTAGCGTCATCAGCCAAGCGAGCACCATAATCAGTAAAGCGTATTGCGTATACGCGTCAAAGATATAAATAGCTTCTATGGCTGGCGTTTTGCGGCATTCCCGGACTGGGATTTTGCGCCAGCAGCCACAGCTGCCCTGTTTATGTGGAAAGCCTCTCCAAGTATAAGCCCAGCAGAGAGGCCAAGGAGCGCTGCGATAATCGCGTTTGCGGTAATGCTTGCAGGATAAAGGATGTAAACCACGTACCTGAGAAGAAGGAGCACTATGTATACCGAGAAGATTATAGGGGATCTCTTGTAATACACTACAGACTCCTTGGTGAAAACAGATACACCCTCGCCAAGGCTCAAGCCAACGAGAAGCCCAACCACCCCAAGGGCGAAAGTAAGCAGCACTGCATACTCTGGAATGCCAAACAGCGAGATTGCTGTTATTACAAGATAGATAAGCGGCAGCCTAAGCACGCGCGAGCGCGAGAACCTCTGCCCTTTTGAATTCCTTCGCATGCGAAGAAACAGCATCGCCGCTATGAATACTACAAAAATAAGGTCCTCTGAATACTGCATGCAAAACACTAATCAGGATAGAGAAGGCAGAACCTAGCACCAGTTTTCAGTTTGCGCCCCCTTCCCTCTATCCATTCTTCATCCATATACTTTTCCGAGCAAAACCTTGATGCAAGCTCCTCAGCCTCGCGCTTCTCCTCATCGGAAGGGGATTTTGCGTCAACCCTCCTCAGCATATTTTCCATAAGGCGCCTTTTGCCTGTGTCTCCTCTTTCTTTCGTAAAGTCGGAAAGCGCAGGAAGCATTCCTATCTTTTCATAATCTGATTCAGGGAAATCCATTACGTCCCTTATTCTTTTCGAATTCCATCTGCTTACAGCAACCACTCCGTGGTAGAGGAATGAGTGGCCGAGCCCTATGCTCTGCGCGTGTCCTGCTATTGGCATCCCGTCAACGTTTATTGCGTATACGCCGCCAAGAGAAACTTTCGCAGAGTTCCCTATAATCTCTGATATTCCGCTGAGCGCGACGCTGCTGTACTTGCGGTGCAGCGCTTCGGGCCCTGAAACTTTACTGTCGCCCCTAAGCGGCCCTGATACGCTATATGCAAGCGTATTTTCCCCAACGTATATTGTCTTGCCGCCTGTCTCCCGCCGTGTTACCTCTACCTTGCTGCGATCCCTGATGCTGCTAGGATCGTCCGACGTCGATAATATAACCGAATCCCTTTCGAAATCGTAGAACCTGATGTATGTGCGGCCTGTCTTCTCCGAGAGCTCCTTGAGTGCCTCGTCAAGCGCCATATTCTTCGCAGCGCTGTTCCTCGAATAGCCGAAACTGACCGCCTCCATGCCAAGCACAAGCTAATTAGCCAGATGCAAATATTTATTACTAAGTTTGCAATTAAAGCATATCCAACTGAAAGCGGTGTCTGTGTAATGTCATTCTTAATTGCCGGAGGTACGGGTCTTATAGGCGGCACGATTGTAGATCTGCTCAAATCCTCCGGCGAAGATATCGCAGTACTCACACGCGGCAGCACTGCGGAAAAAGAAGGGATTGCATACATACACTGGGATCCGGAGAAGCCCGATACTGAAACGCTCTCTGATTCTATAAGCGAATCGGATTATGTTGTAAATTTGTCCGGCGCGCCGATAACTCCATCTAGGATGAGAAAGGCAGAGAAGGATGCTATACTGAAAAGCAGAGTAAATGCAACCCATGCAATAGTCGAGGCGATAGGCGAATCAGGAAGCAAGCCTAAAGCGCTTGTCAACGGTTCGGCTGTGGGATTCTACGGCAACCGCAACGATGAGGAACTCACCGAGAGCTCGCATCCTGGAAACGGTTTTCTGAGCGATGTGTGCAAGGCATGGGAGGCCGAGGCGTTCCGTGCGAAAGATTATGGCGTCAAAGTCTATGCCATAAGGACAGGGATGGTCCTTTCCGCAGATGGCGGGTCGCTCCCAATAATGGCAAAGCAGGCGATGCGGGGCATAAGCGCAACAATGGGTGGCGGGTCGCAGTGGATGTCGTGGATACACATCAGTGACATAGCCCGTCTGATGATAAGTTTTGCGAAGAGCGGTGCACAGTCAAGCGCTGCAAACGGCGTATCGCCAAATCCTGTCAGGAATTCCGAATTTGCTGAAACCCTGATGTCATCTCTCGGCAGGAAAAATGGGATTAAGATACCAAAATTCGCGCTGAAGCTTGCCCTTGGCGATCTTGCCGACGAGATGCTGCTCTCAAGCCAGAGAGCCATACCTGCAAAAGCGCAGGAAATAGGCTTCAGCTTCGAGTACCCGCAGCTCAAGGGCGCCCTGGAAGAAATCTCGCCAAAATTATTGAGGTTATTGAATGCAAAACGGTAAGCAAAGGATAATAGTGACGTCGGCACTGCCATACGCGCATGCTCTCCCCCACCTTGGCAACTTCATAGGCTCCATACTGCCTGCTGACGCATACTACAAATACCTCACGATGGAAGGTGAGGACGCAATATTCATATGCGGCTCTGACCAGCACGGCACGCCCATAGAGCTCCGCGCCATAAAGGAAGGCGTTCCGCCCGGGCAGCTGGCCGATTCCGTCCATGAAAAGATAAAGTCCATGCTTGCTGCCTACGGCTGCACGCCAACGTACTACGGGAAGACGCACACAGAGCAGAACAAGCAGAGCGTGTACGAGCTGTATCATGCTTTGAAGAAGAACGGCTACATAACTGAGGTGCACGACAAGCAGGCATACTGCAAGTACGACAAGCGCTTCCTGGTTGACAGAGACATAGAAGGCACATGCCCCTTCTGCGGCGGCAAGAAGGCGAGGGGCGACCAGTGCGACGACTGCGGCAGGCTGCTTGACCCGATAATGATAATAGACCCGCACTGCAACATATGCGGAAGATCCGAGATAGAGTTTAGGGACGTGAAGAACCTTGCCATAGCCCTAGACAAGCTGCAGGGCCACATTGAGGCGTACGTGAACTCAGCGAGCCAGAACGGCTGGAGCAAGAACGCAACAAACAAGACGTTGACATTCCTGAAGGAAGGTCTGAAGCCTAGGGACATAACAAGGAACATGAAGTGGGGCTTCCCTGTCCCTGAAAAGGGTTTCGAAGATTCCGTCTTCTACGTCTGGTTCGACGCTGTGATAGGCTACATCGGCATAACCAGAGAATGGAGCGAGTCAAAGTGGAAGGACTACTGGATGTCAAGCAGCACAAAGCTTATACAGTTCATGGGAAAGGACAACATAGAGTTCCATACGATGATGTTTCCAGGAATTCTTCTTGGGGCGGATCTGGGATACATACTCCCATACTCGATAAGGGCGAGCGAGTACCTCAATTCAAGAAGCGTCAAGTTTTCAAAGAGCAGGGGCATAGGGCTCAACATAGAAAGCGCGCTAACGGTCCTGGACGCAGAATACTGGCGCTTCATACTGATGTATCTTTATCCAGAAAGCGCTGACGTCGAATTCAGCGTTGACGCGGTTAAAGAAATAGTCAACAGCGTGATGAACGACAAGATAGGCAACCTCGTTCATCGCGTGCTGACGCTCTGCTGGTCCAACCAGATTTTGAACGGAATCGCTACCTCTACGGACGAAAAAGTAGGAAAGATTGTAGATGAGTACAAGCTAAACTTCTCGCGGCAGCACATACGAGAAGCTCTGGGCAACGTCGTTGAATTAGCATCCTATGGCAACGAACTGATAAGCTCCTCAGAGCCGTGGAAGATGATGAAGGACGAGGGCAAGCATGCAGAAGCAAAGCGGGTCATGTCGCTACTTGCAGGGATAGTGCGCGCTGTGGGTGTACTGCTATACCCATTCTGCCCTGAATCCTCGTCCAAAGTATTGGAGGCTTTCGATTCAGAGCCAGAGCTCTCCTCGATATTCGGGGAAGTTCAGCTAAGCATAAAATCGCAGCCGAAGCCCCTCTTCTCAAAATTCGAAAAGGAAGAAGAGGAAAAACTTTCATCGTTTTCCTGATTATCTTACCCTGCTTCCCTCCTTGATGCCCTTCTCTGGAGTCAGAAGCGAAAGGTTGGAGTCGTCCTCTGCAGCAAGAACCATTCCTTCTGATATGAACATACCGCCTATGCTTTTCGGCTCAAGGTTTGAGACTACGATTATGCGCTTGCCTAGCAACTCATCCTTTGAATATCTGTCCTTTATCCCTGCAGCTATATTCCTCCGTCCCAGCCTGCCCAGGTCCACAACAAGCGCGTACATCGGCTTCTTGGTCTGAAGGTCGTTGACCTCCACTATCCTTCCAACGCGAAGGTCGACCTTCGCGAAATCGTTTATGCCGATGCTCTCTTCAAGGGTCTCTACATAATGGTCCAGTATCTCCTCGTTCTCCCCGAAAAGGAACGACGCCTTTATCCTCTTGCCTCCAAGCACATCCGGAAGCCAGTACTTATCATCAGGCCACATCTTGTCCAATGGAAGATTCCTGATTCCTGACCAGAGCGGCTTCATCTCTTCGCTTTCGGTCGGTTCCCCTTCCCACTTGTCAGCAATGAATACGTGTACCTTTTGATTCCAGTCCTTCTCTTCGGAAGACTGTACGAAGTAGAAGTCTATGGTGCCAACTTTTCTAAAGGAGCTTACCTTGACGCCTATTTCCTCTTCGGTTTCGCGCATCATGCCCTCCTCTATGCTCTCTCCTGGCTTGACCTTTCCTCCGACTCCATTAAGCTTGCCCACGCCGAAGCCCCTCTTCTTCATAGCGATGAGTACCTTTCCCGTATTCTTATCTATGAGGTAACATAAAGTCACGTCCCTGAGCTTCTTGCCTTCCTTCTCATAATCAGCTATTGATTTCATAGATACCACCAAGCGTTGCTATCAACATTACATACTGCTACGGCAATGTTTATAGCGTTGCTTACCAGTCGCGGTGGACAAATGCGTCAAGAAGGTTTTCAAGCTTTCTCTTCCTTTCCTCCTCGTTGCTCCTCACGCTTCCGAGGACTCGTGCCACGTCGCTGCCTTCGTACTCCTTCTCCCAGAGCGCGAATATGCTTATCTTGTAATTAGTGAACGATAGGGCGAAATCGAGAACGCTTCCTATGTCGTTTTTTTCTATCTCCGCTCCAAGGTCGAACGGCGCATTGAGGTGGTCGTAGAGCCCGGTGCTCTCCTTCCTCTCAAGCAGTTTTATCCTCTCGAGCCCGCTGTTTCCGGCGATCGTCTGCAACTCCTCATTCTCCCTCTCAAGGTATCCTCCAAGCCCTCCTATAATGTCCCTGACATTGTTGAGCGAGGTGGTCTCCTTCAGCCCCTCAAGTTTGTCGATTACCCTCGAGTTGAGCACGCATATCTTAGATATGAACTGCTTCGACAAGTCGTCCGTTTCTCTTCCTGATATTGAGCGATCCATGCCTATCGAATATACCTTTTCCCTGTCCCCTTATTTAACGCTTTTGTGCAGATAGACATCTGTTTAATACGAGCATCATGCTTTCCTTAGTATTATCTCGCCGTATTTTGAAGGGTTAATGTACTCCTTCACAAAATGGGATATCGTGTGCATGTCCATCTTCTCCAACTCGCCCTGTATGCGCTCCATCATCCGTCCGTCGCCATACATGAGCTCCATCTCGCTGATCTCTATCGCGCTGTCGAGCGCATGGTCGAGCCCCATGGCATACTTTATTCCAAGACCCCTCTTGACCTCCTCCAGCTCTGCCCTTTTAGCGCCTGTTTTCTTCAGCCTTGTCAGCTCGGAGAGCATTATTGATTTTATCTCCATTAGCTTTGCAGTGGTCGCGCCAGCCGAGGCTGATATGTAGCCGAACGAGCCGTAAGGCTCATAGTCAACGCTAGGGTCGTACGAAAGCCCATGCTCCTCCCTCACCTTGTCATATATCCTGTTGCTTAGCAGCTCTGCTATCGCATCCATCGCAACGTATTCCGTTATGGCTGTTCCTGAATCGCCTGCAATCCCTCTGCATGGAAACCCTATCCCTATCTCGCCGCGTTCTATGTCCCTCTTTCTTATGTAAAGCTTTTCTGCGCTCTTCCTTCTAGTGAATGCATGCCTCTCCGGGGCAAAGTGCTTCCTATGGAAGCCTGACATGTACCTCTTGGCCAGGTCAAACGCCTCTATGCTGCCTATCCCGCCATATATCGTTAGGGTCATGTTCCGCGGGTTGTAGTACCTATTATAAGCATTGACCAGATCCTCGCGCCCTATCCTTGAAGCTATCGCGCCGCTGTCTGGCGGCATGAGCTTCCCCTCCTCGTTGAAAAGAGCTCTCGGCATGTTGTCATAAAGTATGGAGTCAGGGTCCTCCCTCCTCATCGCAATCTCATGGAGTATTGGTCCCCTCTCCCGTCTAAGCTCCCTGCTGTCGAAAACAGGGTTCCTCACCATGTCGGAAATTAGGTCCATAGCCCTATCAAGATACCTCCTGTATACCACTGCCTCGTACATTGTGGTTTCGTAGTCAGTTTCTGCATTGTAGAATATGCCGTAGCTGCGCGTTATTTCGTTTATCTGCGTCCAGCTCCTTTTCCTGGTGCCCTTGAAAAGCATGTGCTCTATGAAATGAGCAAGCCCGTTAAGCCTTTCACCCTCATCAATCGAACCGAAATTCACTCCAACTACAATTGCTACCGACTCAAGGTTCTTCCTCGGTGCTACAAGAACCCTCAGCCCGTTCCCAAGCACGTGCCTATAAACCTTCATTGAATCAGTTTTTTCGCGATAAAATAAAAATGCATGGCAGCCGGCTGCAACAGCTCTGGAAACGTTTAAATAAGCCGTCAATGGCTCTTTACGTAACCGAAGCGGCATTCAGGCTGTCGCAGGGCTTGAGCCCCAATTCCAAAACGCTAGATGAATTCTTCGAGATAGGGGCGCCGCCATTTTCAACAAAGGCGCAGCAGAACCATCAATAATATTAAATAATTGCGCTACTGATACTAATCGCTAATACTAGAGTGGATTAAATGAGCCAGTTTGGAGTTCAAGTACACGGCCAGTCGGCCACAAAGAAGAGCGGCAACGGTGCCAGAA
>JAJZWO010000036.1 GCA_021846635.1 Microcaldota archaeon
GCCTTCAACTGTAAAGGTATTTTTATCAGCAATAAATTTAAATGTTGATATCCTTTTGAAGATTCTCCTTTTTCCGGAACCTGTCTGCAAAACTATCGTTTCCTTGGTTTCGTCGACGACTTTGCCCCTTATGCCTACCTGGCTCGCATCCTTGCTGCGCACCACTTCGGCCTCGAGCCCTATGAGCTCGTGGAGGACAATGTTCCTGTTATTATACTCAGCCATAAATATAAATGTTTTGGGTAGCAGTAGAGCCAGGTTACCTTATTATTATCCTGTCCGAGATGCTCACTATCCTGTCAGCGTCGTAGCTTATCACGCTGCCGTATCCCGTCTTTACGTAGAGCTTTCCTGTTGAGGCCTGGACCTTCATAACCATGCCTATGTACGCGCCTATCTCGCTTATTACCTTCTTGCCCTTCATCTTCGCGGAGCGTATAGCCCTCCTCCTGAGCACGCTTCCGAACTTGGCGAGGGCGTATCCTATTATTATTGCTACGATATCGTAGAGCAGGAGCTGGTAGAAGTATATCTGCCCTATTATCCATGCAGCGGTGATGTACACAAGGGCGAGCACTATTATAGTATAGCCTATGTATGTGCTCTGCTTTATCGCGCGGTACTTCATGCCGCCGCTCTGCAGGTCTATCATCCTTCCTATAAGGTAGAGCGAAAGGCTCACAGGCAGCAGTATTATGAGACCCTCAATTGCGTATGCTGACAGTGTAAGGCTGTTGGTGGTCAAAGCGCTTCCCGCCACATAGTCGCCGTAAGACAGTATGATGCTTATCACGAAGAATATTATAGAGCCGACGTAAAACAGGAAGCTCAGCCGATCTATGCTGAAGCCGAACCCTGCGAACGACTTGATGAGCGATTCCTCCAGCCCGAGCCCCTTTATGATCAGGTATATTCCTATCAGCGCGACTGGAAGCTGCCAGCCGAAGTGGAAATAGTAGCTCACAGCGAAGAGCAGCAGTATCGCCGCAGGTATGCCGAAGACTATCCTGGCGTAGTGCGGCTCCTTGAGCTTCTCAAGCAGCGTGAAATAGGTGTTCTCCAGTGCCTCGGCCTGCTTCATCCTGAGAAGGTCGACGCTGTTTATGTCGACCCTGCTCTTTATTATCGGTATTACGCGGTTGTCGCTTGCCCCGTCAGTCACCAGCACACACGAGTCCGGCTTGAACCTCTCCATTACTATGTCGAGCTGCCTGGCGAACTCCGCATCGGCAATGTAGCCCTCGCTCTCAGATCCGGTTATCGTCACCACGTGCACCGGGTATCCCAGCTTCTTCAGCTCGTCGTATTTCCTCACCGCTTCGAACATCGTGTTTGCATCCGTGTCCTGCGGATCCGCTAGCGCCAGCGCAGCGGCTGCGCTGAGGTTGCTCTCCCTCCCTATCACGGGACCCGACAACCTGGTCTTGCGGTAGAGGTCATTGTCTATGTCTATCGCCAGCACCAGCACTCTTTCAGGCAATGCTGCACCCATACATTAAGACAATCGCACAAATAAAAAACTTCCCAATTACTGCGCCTGCTTAATCGACTCTATGCCAGCACAGCGCGCCTTTTCAGTATAAGATACAGCGCGGCATAAGTGGGCAGCGTCTGCTTGCTGTTCCTGTACGGGCCGAATGTGGATCCTCCTATCTCCACTTCGGGAGAGTCCTCGACAACCACATCAAGCGTTCCGCTTCTGAACACTACGCACTTAGCCATCGGGTCGAACCCGGATAGGCTGGAATATCCGTCAAGCTTTCTTGCGACAAGCCCCGTGTCTCCGTGTATCGTTCCCGCCATCCTTATGAGATGGTGTATGTCGTTTGTGACGTTCCTGTCTATCGAATCGCTCTGGCTTATCGTCATTCCGCTTATTATCGACTTCCAGAATTCATCCTTCTTCGGCACGTCCACCTTGTCCCAGTTGCCAGTGCTTACGCCAAATATGAGCTCAGCCCTGTGCTCCTCCAGCTTCTTTGCGCTCTGGCCTGATATGCCGAGCTCCTTGAGCGCAGCAGCGCCGCCGTTTAGCCTGCTTATGAATCCCCTTGCGATGTGCCCTCCCCATCCGGGATCTGTGGCCTTGGGCCCCACCATCTTGCCCTTTCCGCCGACGTTAGGGAAGAACATCACTGGATCTATACCTATCCCGGCTATGTAGTCGCTTATCTCCTTGCGCTCACGTGAAGTGAGCTTCATTATCGCGTCAGCTACCACATGGACGTGGTATCCCCTGTTGCCGCTGAAGTTCAGTGTTATGTCCTCCTTCGAGAAGCCGAAGTCGGTGAAGAGGAATTCCTCGACAAGTTTTGCGGTCTCGCCCTTTACCGCGTCGAGGCATTCGCTGCAGACCCATGATTTGCCGTGCACCTTCTGGCACTGCAGGTTGAGGTCTGTGGAATCAAGGTCGAATATCAGCTCCGAGCCAAGCCAGCCCTTGCTCTCCAGCGGCCTTCCTGCGGGGTCATTGTACCTTGCCGTCGAGAAAGAGATGAACGGCGGAGCCTCGGATACGACCCGTTTCTTGAGCTCGCCGTTGCTCCTGAACGCCATGTGCCTGTAAGCTATCTTCGTCTCGAAGTTGCCGAATCCGAACTCCCTTTTTTCAACATTGTCCGCGCTAATTCCATACTTTGAATAGAACTTCCTGAAAAGAGAAGACGCAAGGGCAGCTTCCCTGCTTCCTATTGCCATCGCACAATACTCTCAGGCAACCGCTATAAGCCTTACCGCCTCCGTTCTGAATTCGTCAATAGACTATTAGACAATAGTTAAATGTCAAATAAGCTTTAAATAGCTTGCATAAGAGCGATATGCGCATGCCAGTTGAGAAAACCCGGAAGACCGTATTCGACATAGACGGTACTCTCGTGGACAACATAAGCAAGGAGCTCTCCATTCGGCTCAGGACAGACACCCCCGGGGCGCGCCTCTTTTCAGAGTTGGTATACAACCTGATGCATCTTACTCCGCATCACTCGTCAAAGGTAATCCTAAGGAAGCCTGAATTTGACGACAAAGTAATAGCAATGCTTAGGCGCTCCTGCGACAACGCAGAAGTGCGGACAAGGAACAATTTCAGGGATCTGGAGCAGATACGCACCGCGCTCGGCGATATCGGCATAGAACCCAAAATAACGCGCGTGAAGAGCTCTGACAAGCTTCTGGAAAGCGACGGAGCAGCGACTCTGGTGGAGGACACGCCGCTCAATGCACTCATCAGCATATCAAAGCACAAGGCTGCAGATGCGATAATAGTATCAAGGCCGTACAACCGTGCCCTCAGCAGGCTTGCGGCTGCGATATCGCACAGGATACGCGTGCTCGAATGAATCCTTGTTCCTGTATTTTAAATCTTTCCGAGCGAAATATTAAGCGTGGAACGGGACGAGATAAAACAGGTCATAATAATCAGGGCTGACCTGGAGATGGGAAAGGGCAAGCTCGCCGCGCAGGCGGCTCACGCATCGCTCATGAGCTATTTCGAAGCAGAGCGGAAGGACCCCAGGCTGACAAAGGAGTGGCTAGACTCCGGAGAAAAGAAGATAGTCCTCAAGGTGTCCGCAGAGGAAGACCTGCTAAAGCTGTTCAAGGCATTCCAGTTCAAGAAAGTCCCGTGCGCACTCGTATCGGATGCGGGTTTCACCCAGATACCCCCGGGATCCAAGACAGCGCTAGGCATAGGCCCATGGGTAAGCTCGGAGATTGACCTGTTTACTCGAGGTCTAAAGCTTCTCTGAAGAAAAACTCCATATATTAAACATGCGTGAGCCAGTCCTCGAACTGGCTGTCCCTTCCGTGTATTATGTCGGAGAACTTGTCCCATAGCAGCTTTGTTATCTTCCCACTGCCTTCTCCTACCTTTATGCCGTCCACCTCCATTATCGGCGTTATCTCCGCGGCGGTGCCTGCAAAGAACAGCTCGTCTGCCGTGTAAAGCTCCTCCTTGTGCACCATCCTCTCATCTGTCTTTATTCCCACGCTTTCAGCGACCTTGATAAGCGAATCCCTGGTTATGCCGAGCAGTATGTCTGAACTTTTGCCCGGAGTGACAAGGTTGCCTTCCTTTACTATGAATATGTTCTCACCGGGCCCTTCGGCGACATAGCCGTTCGAAGACAGCAGTATTGCCTCATCGAAGCCCAGCCTCTTAGCCTCTCCGTTTGCTATTATCGAGTTGAGGTAGTTTCCGCTTGCCTTCGCTTCAACAGGAAGTACCTCTGAGTTTATCCTCCTCCACGAAGATATCTTGCAGCGCACCCCCGCTCCCTTCTTCTGCAGGTACGATCCCATCTCCTGTATGCCTACGAATACGCTTATGCGCTTGCCACTCGTCGACATACCTATGCGGCTGTCGTTGTAGAAGGCGAACGGCCTTATGTAGCATTCCTTCAATCCGCTCGCTTTAACCGTTTTCAATATTGCTGACGCCATCTGCTCTTGCGTCAGCCCAAGGTCCATTCCGTATATCTTCGCAGTCGCAAAGAAGCGTTTCACATGGTCATCCAGCCTGAAAACTGCTGGGCCGCTGCCAGTGTGGTAGCTTCGTATTCCCTCGAAAATTCCGCTCCCGTACTGGAGCGAATGCGTCAGTATCGGAACCTTAGCCTTCTCAGAGTCAATGAGCTTTCCGTCGAGCCATACCACGTTTTTCCTTGCAGCCATTCGATCACCAAAACAAACTTGTACCGGGCGCTGATACCGCGCCTGTAATGTATAAATAACGTGCAACATAATTTAAACCGTTCACAATGCAGCGCTGCGCACAATTGCAATTGGACTGTGCGGCTATCGCATCTGCGGTGCCAATATGCCATCTGGAAAAAAGAAGCTCATCCGAATGATACGCGAATCGTCCCTCACCAATTTCGAGAAATCGGTTCTCGAGGCGACGCTTGCAATACCGAAAGGCAGGGTTGCGACTTATAGTGATGTAGCAGCTGCAATAGGCAGGCCAAACGCGTGCAGGGCCGTGGGCAACGCCTTGGCGAAAAACCCCTTCGCGCCAATGGTGCCTTGCCACAGGGTGGTGCGCAGCGACGGCGGCATAGGCGGCTACAGCGCATCGGGCCGCTCCGCACGAAAGCTTCAGATGCTGAAGGAGGAAGGCGCGATTTAATCCTCGCTTCTCGCTATGCTTCTGTAGAAGTCGTTGAAGAACCTTGCCTCATAGTAGCACCGCACAAGGTCTATAACTCCTTTCTCCACATCATCAAGCGCCTCGCCCATGCGCGGCAGCCTCTCCACTGCTTCCTTCATCTCCGAGTCCGCTTTCAGCATCCTGTCCATCCTATGGAAGTTGAAAACGTCCCTCTGCATTTCGTCGGTATACTCTGAGGTAAGCCTGATGTTCAGGAGAAAATCCATGTGGCTCGTGCAATACTCGTTCCTAATCACAGAAGAGAGCTCCTTTTTAAGGGACTTCGAATCCCCCCTTCCGGATATCCCGGCAAGCCTGTCGGCGAATTCGTCGTCGCACCTAATAGCCGAATATATCATCCGTACTACCTCGTTCTTCTTTGCCTCCGCCGCATCCAAATTTACCTCTTTGTCAAGGAAAGTCCCTGTTATATTCATTGTCGCACCTTAAGCATTGGCCGGCATTTTCATGCCGGCCGTTATTCCACCCTCTATGCCAACCCTCCGCGGTCCATTGCCAGGCCGCGTATGTCTCTCTGTCCGTAACTCCTCCCCTCCATTTCAAGGGCTATCCCCTTGCTGCTGAAAGCTTCCATCAGCATGTTCCTCTCACTTCCAAGGGCCGTGAACTGCGAGAGCCCCTCGGCTGTCAGCGCAAGCGGCTTTCCCGGTTCTTCCTTCGTTGCGAAGTCCAGCACTCCTTTCCTCTTCAGGCTCTTCAGGTTGTACCAGACAGAGCTCTTGGAGAACCCGTACGACTCGCAAAGGTAGTCGACGAAGCTCGAGGCTGAGTCTATTCTGTCCACTCCTACCTCTGCCAGTATGAGCTGTTCGCGCCTTATCAGGCGGATCTTGCAAGCGTCCCGACTCGCAAATTGCTGTGCCACACAAACCACCAAAACGAAGATTTCAAGGATTTATGCAGCACAGAAGTGGTACGGTGTTGATATAATCAGATTCCTGTTCATCTTGACGCCGCAGCTGCGCTTGAAGTCTGGGACGGACCCCCATGCGAGCGTTTGCGTCTGCATCTGTACCACATGCTGCAAATCCTACGTGATTTGCTAACCTTAAAGTGAAGCTAAAGGTTAATAAAGGTTTTGTCCAATTCGCCGATTGCTCATGCTGCAATGCTACGGGATTCTGCGCAGCAAACGCGTATGGCGTCAGAAGCAGCCTATGTCCTCGAAGCCTGAGAGCTGCTGCCCCACTTCGTCAGAAGAGTTGAACACGGTCACCTTTGCCTTCATTTTCTCCGCAACAGAAAGCGCCTTCTGGTAATCCGACTTGCCGAGGACAGAGTCGTTCACTATGACATTGCTTGCCTCGTAAGATTCGAGCGCGTCAATTACGGCGGCGCACCCGTGCTTCGACTTGCCCAGTTGCAGACCCTTAAGGAATTCCTCCATGAGTATGAACTCGTCGCGTATCTTCTCCTTGTCGAGTATGCCGCTCACCTCGTCGCTGCGTATGAGCTCGTAGACGCCTGAGCGCTCGACGTTGCTGGTGCTCTTGAAGAGGATGTTCTTGCCGAGCGTTTTCATCGTGCCTGCATTCTCCATGTAACTTCTTACCTGGTCCTTGGTGAAGCCCGGCCCTGCAATGATTACTGTGTTGACCTCCATGTTCCTTATTATAGATATTATCTCCTCAAAATACTTCTTCTCCGCTTCCTGGTAATCCTTGCTCGACATCCTTTTGCTGAGCCTGCTGTATACCTCGTCGCGGAACTCGATGCCGTAACCGAGGAGGTATGCGGGGAGAGCCTTTTCGTCGTCAACAGCGATAACGCCAAGCCGGGGCTTGTGGGTGTCGGATACCGCGCCCTCAAGAACGCTGACCAGGTAAGCTGGCCATCTCCCCTTCCTTATTTCGACAGCGTCATTGGGCGCCACATTGAGCGTGTGGTAGCTGTTGAGCCGCACATATTCAAGCGGCTTTCCGTCAAGTATTTTGCCGAGCACCTTCAGCCTCTGTGCTGTTTTGTCGAGCTCGGTCTTCTCGACTAACAGGGTAACGTATATCTCCTTGAGCTCGCCTTCGTCAGTCTCATTGCCCCTGAAGCGCCTCAGGCTCTTGCCGCTCACCGCATCCCCAGTGAAGATGACCCTCTGCATCGTCCAAAGGTCGTCAAGCGTGTTGGGCAACAGCTTTATTATCCCTTCCGCCCTATAAAACTTAAGAATCTTCATCAGAACCACATGATTCAGGTCCGTATGCAGATTGGAAGGCGATATTATAATACCTTTTTTGCTCGGTGTGTCGATAAGCTCGATAATAAGCGGCTCCGCGTCAGTCATAACCGGAATACTGGAGCACTA
>JAJZWO010000037.1 GCA_021846635.1 Microcaldota archaeon
AGAATTCCTTTTCGAATGCTTCCGTTGATTCTACGCTGTAGCTCATGAATACCAGCCATTTTTCCCTAAAATTACTGTCATTCTAAGCACTCTTCTTAAATTTTTTCAACGCTCTCGTACGATCTTACGATCTCTTCTAATTTTTTGAGGGTCTTGACTTCACGATTATTTTTGAATACGGCCTCTGGAACCTTGAGGTACGTCCATTTACTGCCAGTCAGTTTGGTTGAATCCTCGCACCACTCTCTTGCCCTTTTGTCCTTGTTTTTCACTTCCATTCTCAGAGTCTCTTTCTAAGCTCTCCAGATACAATAGAAGCATCCGATAATAATATTTGCGACTCCATTGTATAATATCTGCCTATCTTCTTCTTAATAAGGGTGATAAGGCCAAGGTTCTGCAAATAATTGACGCTCTGGAAGAACGTTGACTTGCTCACTCCTCTGAGCAATAAATGACTGGATGCTGAAACTTCAGAATATGCCCTGTTCGTATCCTGATTCTTGATCAATGCTGCCAGTATCAGCAGATCCCGGTCTCCAAGGTTCTTGAGCGTTTCGCCTTCCACCTCCACGTAAGCCTGCTTCAGTGCCATTTTGATCGAGTCTTCGTCCCATTTATTGCTTCTCCCGAGAATTTCCAGGGCCTTTATTCCGATCCTTGCGTCACTCCTGTAGTCCCTTACAAGCAGTGCAGACAATAGGCCCAGAGACTCTTTGCCATATTCATTCAGCCCCTCCTTTGCCCTCATCCTCAATATCTCACGGATCTCCTCCGTGCTGTATTCATGGAATACGATATGATCGGGCTGCAATGAACTCTTTACGCTCTCATCGTTCATGTTCTTGTACCAGTAGACCTTCTGCGTCAGCAGGATGAGATTCGCCTTTGTGTGCCTTGTCATATGGTAAAGGATGTCGTAATCCTGCAGAAAGTCAACCTCATCCAATACAACAAGAGACTTATTGGAAAGCATCTCATCGCATCTGTTCTTCACCTCCTCCACCTCGTGTCCCTTTCCGAACAGGCGGGCTATGTTTCGATAGATTTTCGTAGAAGTCGGATTCTCCCTCACGTTAACGTAGAAGTATGGGACGGATTTTGTGTCCCTGAGGGCCTTCGCCATGATGAGGGCGCTGAGCGTCTTCCCCGATCCCTTTGATCCATAGATGATGATGTGCCTTGGTAGACCCAGATTTACGTAATCAGCCAGATCGTCTGTCACTTTTTCGAGCTCAGACCTTATGAGTATCTCTCCTGGCGTGTAGCTTATGTTGAAGACCTGCGCATTCTTTATGTTGCTCGTTTCAACTGCTCTTGCACTGAGCTTTGCAGCCATGAACGATTTGGGATTCTTTGTGTCCATATCCCTCACCAGCATTAATTCTTCAATGGGAAGGTTATTAACACTATCGAACGAGTCGAACAGATGTGTGTGGGAAAATGGTGATTTCGTGCATGGGAATGAGTGTGTTGAAAAACGCGTGGACCTTTGCGGCGATCGGATGCTCTTAAAAAATAAGGAAAATTCCATTTTTCTGGTATGTTATGTTCATTGTATCAGTTATATATAATATATATAAGAAAGAGCCTGACGCGTTCGGAGACACACACTCATCCTACAGGTAACCTGTTTTCCCTCAGAATCCTGAGCACGGGAGTGATGGAGCATCCCAGAGACTTTGCTATGGCTCTGGCAGATAAGCCTCTCTTCTTCAGTTCGATGACCTTCCTCCTGTCTATGAAGTTCCCGCTCCCTGTCTTCAATGGTGGTCTTCCGAATCTGACTCCTCTGTTCATGGCCTGCTCCCTTCCTGCTCTGGTTCTCGAATTGATCATGCTCCTCTCAAATTCGGCAAATGCTCCCAGAATCTGTAGCAGGAGCCTTCCATTTGGAGTGGTGGTATCTATGCCGGGATCGTTGACGCTGACGAATCCTATGCCCTTCTGGTCAAGGTATTCGAGTATTCTCAGCAGATCTGACAGGGAGCGGGCGAACCTGTCTATCTTTGCCACAACAACCACCTTTGGCTTGGCATCAAGGGTATTCAGCATCCTCTCGAAGTCGGGTCGCTGGGTATTCTTCCTGGACTTGGCCCTGTCTTCGAAGAATTGCAGTTCATATCCTCTGGATTCGGCGTACTGCCTGATTACGTCCTTCTGCCTCTCGTTGGAGCCCTGCCTTACTTCCTCCTGGGTGCTTGCTCTGACGTAGCCAAAGGCGAGTGTCATTTATGTCATAGAATTTAGGGACGCATATGTTATTAAAGTCCAGTGTTTAGTGGCGTTACTAAAATTACAAGTTTAGTTACAGCCCCAATTTGCCATTTATATTATTCAAGAACGTTTAAGTTAGCTCTTTATTTCCTATCTGAAGCAGGTGCAGGAAGTAAACCGACTTGATGTTAATCTCTTCTTTTTAGTCTTTCGCTTAGATACCCGCTTTCAGTTTGGCTCTTTACAGACACGACTGGAATGGAGACTCCTTCCATATTCGTATTAGCGATATCAACGGTGGAGGGGTTCTGTAGTGTACTCCATTTTCCACTCCTAAAGACCCTTAAGTCTCCCATTACCTCAACCTTGATACCTTTCACTTTAAATGTACCAAAATAAGAATCGTATTTCTCGTTGCTGGAGTGAGAAATAGGCACCACATTGTATTTCTTAAGGGACTCCTGTATCCCGATTGCACCTTCGTGGTCAGTAAGTATGTCGATATCACGCGGTGTTACATCAATTCCCTGAAGTGCTAAGGAAGTGCTTCCATCAACTGCCCATCTAATGTCAGATGGGATGTTTTCGCTTATTAGCTTAAGAACCTCAACAAAAGTTGGATTTAACATTCCTTGACCTCCAAACAGCATCTAATAACGCTTCTTAATCATTACTTGTTTAACCGTTTCCTGATTTCAATTTCCACGTTTTCCATATCCTTACCCTTCTCTTGCTCTATTCTGTCGAGGTCTGTGCGCCATTTCTTTATCAGGTTGTCAGATCCAAAGTATTTTGAGTATCTTTTGTAGGTTTCGTATTGTTTTTCCGTTACCTTGAATCCCACTGTCTTAGTGTATTTCTCTGACGACTCACTTGTTTGTGGTCCAGAGTGCGAATTCCCTGATATCAGGCTGTCCAAACCTCCCTTCTTGATATCTGCCATCATTTCACCTTAAGTTTTTTCTCAAGTTCACTTGCAAGCTTAATATAAGCTCTAGAAGCGGATGCGGTTTTGTTGTATCTGACAGCAGGCGACCCTGCCATGGTAGAATCCGTTACTGTGACATTCCTTGGTATCACTGTTTTGAATAGGCTCTTAGAATAATGCTTTCTCACGTCTTCCAGAACTTCATTGGATGATTTTGTCCTGGAATTGAACATCGTTATGACCATTCCAAGCAGTTTCAGGTTTCTTGAAAGCCTTGAATTCACGAGTTCTACGACTCTCATGAGTTGTGTCAATCCCTCCAGTGCAAAGAATTCAGCCTGCACAGGTATGAATACATAATCGGATGCGACAAGCGAGTTGATGGTGAATATTCCGAGGCTGGGTGGCGTATCAATGATTATGAAGTCGTATTTTCTTGCAATCCTCTTGAGCTCATTGTCCAGGATATATTCACGGCCAATCTTTCCAGTAAGTTCCACCTCTGCACCTGCGAGGTCGATGGTGCTTGGTACAATGTCGATCCCATCCTTTCGAATGATTGCCTCCTCAATCCTGCCGTTGAGCATTACATCGTATATTGTGCATTTCTGGTTCGCTTTGTTTATGCCAAAATGAGTGGTCAGATTCCCTTGGGGGTCAATATCAACCAGGAGAACTTTGTGCCTTTCCGACAGCAATGCTCCCAGATTAGCCGCAGTGGTTGTCTTTCCGCATCCTCCCTTCTGGTTGGCGATGGATATGATCATTGATAGAACTTGGAAGGAAAGAGTTATAAGTTTATGGTTAACCCGCTGGAATTAACGGTTAGCGGTTAACTGACTATCAGAGGAAGAGCTTTTAGCACTTTTCAGCAAAATCCCTTTGTGGGAAAATGCCGAATGATATTCCTTCGGAAATTCAGGCGATAGTGTTGGGTGCTATTTTCATTTTCATTGGCTATTCATTCTTAACTATCTCCGCGCCAGTTGGAGCAGGCTCCGCTTTCGCCCATAATATCGGATGGGCATTCGTGTTGGGAGGGGGAATTAGCCTTGCGGCAGGTATCTGGGCGATTATACAACGTTTCAGATGAGGTAATCTTAACATGGCAGTTCCTCCGCGTACGAGGTCAGGATCGCGTGTTGACGCAAGGGACCCAACGGATTATTTCTTTTTCTTGGTATCATTCTTGATAGTTATTATATTCGCGATAGCACCACTTTATCTCACTGTTTTTTCCAAACTAAATCCAACCAATACCATTTCCTTAGTGAGCTTTGAGAACCAATTGGATTCCTTTGCTAAAGTGATTGTTCCGCTTGTAATATTTGGTGTATTGTTTGGATACCTTGGAACAGAGATTGAATTGTCCGAAACACGAACAATACGTCTGTTCGGTCAGAAAATAAGAATGAAACAGAAATTGACCTTGCATCTATCCACTGTAGTGTTTTTCGTTGCCTTTCTAGTAGAAATGTATTTTGTATGGCTGTATGTTTATTTATGAGTGAACTCTTTTCTCGGTTTCCGTCAACATTTCTCTTAACGAGTCCATAGTCATTATCATAACCCTCTCTCCAAGACTCTGGTATTTGTCAATCAGCTCCCGGTTGGGAACGATTATAATCACTCTAAGGTTTGTGCTCTTTATCCTGTCCTTCAAATCTTCCATGCTGTGCTTTAAGCCTGTTTCGATCTCCACCATAAAGAAATCTGTTTCAATATCGAATGCTCCTCTCTCGCCTGTTGTGGATATCCTGTTTACGGCTACGCCAAGTTCTGTGAGGATGTCTACTGCCTGGGACTGCATTCCCGTGTGTAGATTGGATAAATTAGGGCTCCTAGAGTAATACATCACTATGGGCTTTCCGTCCCTGAGATACTTGACCCTGCCTATTTCGTTGTTGTTCTTCATCTCTTCAAGAACGGACTTTATCCTGAGCTTTGCCTGATCCTTTTCTGTGCCATATTTGGCGGATATCTCCTTTCCCATCTCCGTTGCATAGGACATCCTGTCGCTGAGAATGCGAAGAACCTCCTCCCTGTAGTCTATATCCTTCCCTCTCCCTCCGGCTCCCTCTTCCATCCCTGCTTTCCTGACTGCTGCAAGAATCCTTGGCGTTTCCCTGTGCTCGCTTCCATCGGGAATGTATGTCAATACCGGCGCAAATGAGTTGCTCTCAGGAAATTCTATGTCAACGAACTGCCTGGGCTGCAGCATTGAGACGGAGAATCTCACCAGGGGATTGAAGGACAAGAGCTGAAGATCGGCATCGCCAAGCTTGAACGTGAACTTCGTTCCGAAGTTAGCCCTCATCTCAGGAAGGATGTCTATAAGGTTCTGCGTAATGATCCAGAGCATTCCCTTGTCCCTTATCTCCCTGCTCATGACATCCAGAATTGTATGATATGATTTCGTGAGCCTGTGAGCCTCGTCTATGCAGATCAGCACATCCGTGCGTTTGCGGTCTTCCATTTCCCTGTAGATCTGCCTGAGCATCAGCTCGGCGTAGAAGTTCTGGGCCTGCTTTGTCGGCAGGGTGGAGAAGTCGAACACAGTGCTCTCGTTTGCAAGCTCGACGTTTCCCATATCCTCTATGATCAGGGATTTGACGTTCTGTTCTATTGCATTCAGCGTCTCGATCTGGTTCTTTGAGGCGGATTTCCGCTTCTCGCTGATGGTTTTCATGAAGCTTTTCCAGTCGGAGCTCTGTGAAGCTATCTCCTGCAGGAATGCTGGCGTTTGCTGCAATTGAATGCCTGAGCTCACCTTTTCGCCGAAGAATGCAGTCATATAGGCTTCGGAGAATGCATTGATGTCCCTGAAGGGATTCGGCAGGCACTGTTTCGCTTCAATGACCGGTATGCCTAAGTGAACCTCATGATCATCGGGCTTGAATGAGAATATGATCCTCTGCCTGTCCTCAAATTTCCTCAGAAGGTGCATTGTGAGGTAGCTCTTTCCCTGTCCCGATACGCCTGTAATCGATACGTTCCTGTTGCCCTTGTGCTCTATGTAGTCCCTGAGGTTCGCCGCTTTTGGAGAGCATTCCTCTCTCCTGAATTTGCCTCTTTCCAAATCGGGTATGATGTTGTAGGCAAGCGCTGTACGTCCGGAGAAGCGCCTCAGCCTCCTTGAGAGATCGTAGAACAGCCTCTGCTCATTCCTCAGAGGCAACTCTATAAGTGGCTTTGACAACACGCGCCTGGCATTTATGAGCTCTGAAAAGCCATATTCTTTCATATGCGTATTCTGGCTTTCCAAATATTTATTCATATCCCGCTACCTTTTTACAATGTATCGCCTGTGAAGGTTCAGCGTTACCGTGCAGTGTTCCACCTTTACTGTGCGGGTTTCTATCAGGTAAATGAGGATTATAACGCCGATGACCACGGCGAGAATTATGCTGTATTCGAGGCCAAGAAGAAGGTATACCAAATAAGCTGGTATTCCGAATATCAAGCAAAATAAGAAAAGGTAGGCCAGGCAAATAAGAGCGCAATATAGTATGACAAGAGCTCCAATGAATGTTAGAAAAAAGCCCATCACTCCTATTGCCTCGTAGAATATGTTACCAGACATTGTCATGGTAAAGAGAATGGTCCAGAGACCTTGCCATAACAAACCGGCCATGAACACTGCAACCGAAGCGATCAGAAATCCGAATGTCAGGGCATCCTCGTCCATGATTACCTCTGTGCCCTGAATCTCCTGTTTGGCGTGAGCGTTGCCGATATTGAGGCCTCCTCGCGCTTCAATATCAGGCCTCTCCTGGTAATAACGAGGTCCATTCTCAATACAGGATTTGACTCATATTCCACATAGCTGATGTCTGGATTCCGCTCCATGAACTCTCTTATTGCTGCAATCTGTCTCCTGTCCTCAAGTTCGTACTGGTTTACTGTGTTCTCGATAACGGTTTCCTGCAATCTCTCTATGGTGCCCTTCTTCTGTGGATTTGCGATTTCATATCTTACGATTTCCGGCTGGGAACCCTCAAAATATTCAGGCTCATCGCCGTTTACGACAACTCTTCTCATTCTATTCATTTTTGATTCCTCCTCTCATTTTCCAAAATGGCGAGCCAAGTCTGCGTCTTCGCTAAAAATTCAAACGCCGAGACGGTGTCCGGCTCAGAAAGCAGTACCTGAGTAAGTT
>JAJZWO010000038.1 GCA_021846635.1 Microcaldota archaeon
ATTGCCACCGCCGCAACTACTATTATTATCACGACAATTGCAGCTATCACTCCCTCATCAGATCCCGGGTAAGGCTTTGCATTTACGGTTGTCGGAACTGTGGTGGCCTTCGACACTGTGACTGGCGTAGTTGTTGTCGGAACCGTTGTGACGGCCTTCGGCGCAGGCTGCTCAAACACCCACATCACAGGCTTGAAGAACACGTCGTTCACCATAACCGAATTATTCGGATGGCTCCATACGTCCGCTGCCGTATACTTTCCTCCAGCGTACGTGCTCCCGTTGTACACGCCGCCAAGGTATGTCCAGCTTGTGTCGTTCGGTCCGCCAACTACAACACTTTTTATCGCTTGGAATTTACCGGTCGCGTTCACGAACGATATACTGCTGTTAATCTGACCGTTAACCGCAAAGGCGTATGCCCCGTATGGGGCGAGTGACGAATTTGGGCCTGAAAGCGAAGACGGCACTGAGAAGTCTATTATGCTGAAGTTGTAGTTGTGTATCACATTCCCGTTTTCCGAGACGAACGTGTTTGCCGGTATTATTGCAGTTATGACGTGGTTTAGTGTGAAACTTCCTCCTGTGCTACCAT
Organism: Microcaldota archaeon; assembly: GCA_021846635.1. Classification (GTDB taxonomy): domain Archaea; phylum Micrarchaeota; class Micrarchaeia; order Micrarchaeales; family Micrarchaeaceae; genus JAJZYW01. The sequence goes on from JAJZWO010000038.1 coordinate 596, forward strand.
TAACAGCAAAGGTTGCCTTGCTTATTACACTGAAGTAATCCGGTGTAGTCGGCGTTACGGTTGTTGTAACGCTTGAAACGTTTGTTGAAGGCTTTCCTGAAACCGTAAGCGCAATAACTGTCGGAGTGCTTGACGGATCGTCACCAGTAGCCTCCAGGCTTATGTTGTACACGCCGCTTGGGGTCGAAGATGATGTTGCTATACTCAATGTGCCTGAGTATGTCGGATCACCATAGCTGTCGCTGAAAGAAAGCGTTATTCCATCACCGCTTAAGGCTCCTGAGTTTGATGCAGCTATCGTCGTTCCCCACGCCGAGCCGCTTGCAAGCTTTACCGTATACGCTATGCTTGCCGAACCTCCTGCAGACACGGATGCACTGCTGCTGTTTACTGTTATTGAAGATGTGCCTATCCCTGCGGCTGCACTCACCCCAACTAGAAGAGAGAATGCTGCTACTGCAAAAATCAGACCAAAAGCCTTTTCCATCGAATCACAATAAGTTATCGGCCAATAACTTTATTAAAGTTAACTTTCCAATAGTAATCTGATGGCAATTCCTGGAAGGTCAATCAAAATTTTGTCTATTTCGCTAATAATAGAACTTGTCGCGGCATTTTACCTTCTATTCTTCGACAAACTCCTCTACAGCAGCGGCATACTCCACTGGGTAGGGCTTCTCCTATACATAGCTATAACAATAGTGCTGGCCCTTGGGGTATTCGGCTTCCTTAGAGGTAACATTAAAACATACTCAAAACTGCTAGGCTCAATAAACATATTGGCGGTGGTGCTTTTCATACTTGACGCGGCTCTCGGGCTTCCATTTACCAAGTTTGATCCCGGGATAAACATATCATCTGGAATAGGCTGGTCCTATCTTTTCGGCTTCGGTGCTCCAGGTACCTCCTCGCTATTTTCCACATCCTTCGCGTTTACAATCATGCTCGTTTTCTCGGCAATAACTGCAATACTCCTCTTCTTTAGGTCAAGAAAGTAGTCTTATATATCTTATAAGGCGATAGTGCAGTATGGACACAAAGGCATTTGCAGAACGTCGTAATTATGTGATACGCTCAGAGGAGACGTTTGAGGAATTATCGGCAAAAGTGGAGCGTCTGGTCTATTCCACAATACTCAACGCAATTGAGCCTCGTTTTATCGATTCTCGCCCGGAAATACTCGAAATGGTAACGGATTATACCAAAAGAAAGGGAAGATACATCAGGCCAAAACTCGTGTGGATATTTGCAAAGATGTTCGGTGCTCCAGACAGTGCAATACTCGCTCCTGCATCTGCAATACAGCTTTCAGAAGATTTTGTCCTCCAGATAGATGACATGATTGATGGCACCGAAACCAGGAGAGGAAAGCCTGCGTTTCATAAGGTGTACGGGTTCAACAACACTTTCATAACGCCTCAATTCCTGATAGGCGCAATGTGGAACATACTGCACGAATATGCCTTAAACAATGGCGACACAGGAATTTTAGTGTACAAAAAATTTATCGAGTTCTCGGACATTACTTTTACTGGGCAGGCGCTCGAAAACATGTTCAAGCCGCGCCAGACTTCCTCATACCCTAAAACCTACATAAAGGCCCTAAAGGGTATCGGCGAAGCCACATACGACGCGTACCTTGAAATAGTGACTAAGAAGACTGCTGCGTATACAATATACGGGCCGGCTATCACGGGTGCAATAATAGGGGGTGCATCAGAAGAGCAGCTAAAGCTTATTGAGAAAATAGGCACCAAATTCGGGGTAGCATTCCAGATAAAGGATGACATTGACGATTACCTGTACGATATCAAGGAGGGCCAGCCTACCATAGTCACGATACACGCCTATGCGAATTCTACACTGGATGAGAAACGCTTGATGGAGCGCATATTTTCAAAGCTTCCAGAGGAAAAAACCACCGGTGATATTGCAGCCATATCCTCCCTAGTAGAGAAATACGGATCGCTCGGCTATGCGGATGCGCAATTCAGCGCAAATATGTCGGAAGGAGCCCATACATACCAGGAAAATTCCTCCGTGCTTCCGAACAACGAATACACCTCAATGGTGTTCAGGCTTTTTTCCGATTTCGTCGGTTCGACGAAATGATTCGGTAAGGTTTTCGCATGCTCATATAAAGCAGGAACAGCAGCGAAACTGCAAGCATAAGCCCTCCAGCGACAGTTATGAAGACAACGTAGCCCGAAATTGCGCCGCTAGCCGTATATGCAAGCATGTTGATCTCCATTCCGAAAAGGTATGGATACTGAAATACTGTGAACGCCAAGATAGCGCTGAAAAGCCAAGGGATTACAAGGAATCGCGCTAGCCGTTTTCCCGAAGCATGCAGCACAGCCACCACGAAAAGGAAGAGCAACTCGAATACAAACAGAGCGATATCAAAGTTAGACCTGAGCGAAAATAACAGGTATGAAGGGCCTGCATACGCTCCTATTATTATCGCCACAATTCCAAGCGCAACCATACCTATATCAAGGACCGCATTGCCTCTGAAGCCAAACAGCACTTTTGTACAGAAAATTGCTATGAGAACAATTGACAGTATTGCAAGTATGTTGAAAACATTGGCGAATGCTGCTATCGAAATGCTTTGGAGCGGAACGTTCACTCCAGAACCGCTCACTGCGGAAGTGAGTATAGATATTGCAAGCACAGCCACTATAATTGTTGAAATCCCGTATACGCCAACAAGCCGCTTTTCATGCTTCTCGGATCCGATGTATTCGCTATATGAAAGGAACGCATTCCTGAGTATAAAGAAAAGACCTGCGGCAAGCGCAGGCGCTATATAAGCCGTGCCGACAAGCGTCAGAAGTTGTGGGTACATGGCTTCGAAAGCAACGATGTAAAAAACTGCAAACGTTCCGTTTATCTCCCACATTGGCATGAGGTACGGTTTCATCTTCTTCCAATAATCCTTGTAGCCTGCAAGACCAAGCACGCTTATGCCGAGCTCGACCGCTATCAGTGACAGGAACGCTGCGAATATTGCGTGGTTGAGTAGGTATATCATATTCATTTAATCCCCAGATCGGACTCCAGCTGCCTATTTGAGAATATGAGCTTAAGGATGAAAGCAGTAAACGGCAGTATAAACGCGTAGAACAGGACAACAGCTATCGCTATCGGTATGGTGCTTGCTGAATAGTTGGCCGCCTGAGCAACTGTCATTACGCCGTATATTATCCAAGGCTGCCTCCCTATCTCCGACATAATCCATCCGTCTTCGAGAAGGAAAACCGCAACAGCCGCAGCTATAATGTAAAGGTGCATTACGTATCTGTTACTAAGCAAATCCACCTTCGCGAATTTCAGTATGAGCAGCAGTATGAAGAACGCCCCCATACCGAAGGCAAAAAACACCAGTATGTCAAACATGAAGTGGACAAAAAGCGGGGGCCAAGTATCCTTAGGATAGGAGGATAATCCTGGCACAGCCCCGGCAGCGCTGCCTGTTGCAAGTATGCTTTGCAGGTTTGGTATTGCTATCGCGTCTACTATCTTTCCATTCGAGTAAAACCCGCCTATTAATTCAGATGCGTGAGTCGTAGGGTAAAGGTCAAGCTCAAGCGCGGCGTACTTCTCCGGCTGTATAGAATACAGAGACGATATTGTTATGAGCCCGGTAGCTATTGCTGCGAGGGTAGCGAACAGGGCGATGACGAGTGCGAGTGAAAGCGCCTTCCTGTAATATATCCTGACCTCCTCGTTGCGCTTCCCTGCACTTAGCAGCCTAAATGCAAAATACGCCACAAGGACGAATATTCCGGCAAAGTATGATGTCGCAACAACATGTGCAACCTCAACCCATGTAGATGGAGTGTTAAAAACTGCAAGGGGGTTAAGACCAACAAGTTTCCCTGTAGAAAGGTAAGCACTTATATTGAACCCGGTCGGCGTATTCATGAATGCGTTAAGCATCGTTATGAAAACAGCAGAGAGCGCTGCACCAACCGCTATCAGAACCATCACGGCAGCGTGTGCGTACCTGCTCCTGAATTTGTCTGCAGAGTATATGTATACTCCTATGAAAACCGCTTCAAGGAAGAACGCAAAAACTTCTGCATAGACTGGCAGTATGGCTACCTGGCCGACAAATGACATAAACTTTGGCCAGAGGAACAGGAGGTTTGCCGCAACCAGCGTCCCAGAAGCCGTTCCCACGCCGAAAAACACTATGAAAGCCAGAGTGAGCCGCCTTGCCAGAGTGAGATAATACCTGTCTTTCATCTTTGTTCCTATTACCTCGGCGCAGAGGATGAAAACAGGCAGTATCATGCCTATTATCACGAGCAGTATGTGAACGGCAAGGCTGAACCCCATGTCGAACCTGTCAAATATTACAGGCGATAGCATGCAATCAATCGAATCATTCTCCTGATATTATCCCTGTCAGAACGTCGCCGAACTCCCTGGTCCCTATCGGCTTGCATCCGATGTATCTGGCTATGTCCTGCGTGACCTTCTGCTCTTCCACGGCCTGGTTTATCGCCTTTTCAACAAGCGCAGATGCCTCTCCCATTCCGAAATGGTCCAGCATGAGAGTGCCTCCGCGTATTATCCCTGTTGGGTTAGCTACGTTCTTGCCAGCATACTTCGGCGCTGTGCCATGCACAGCTTCGAACATTCCCGCATTTTCACTCACGTTAGCACCACCAAGAAGCCCTATATCCCCTATGAGAGCTCCTATCGCGTCTGATATGTAGTCGCCATTGAGATTCGGAGCAAGAATAACGTCATAGCTCTCTGGCCTCGTTATCACCTGTTGGAATAGGTTGTCTGCTATCCTGTCGTTAAACAATATTTTTCCGTTCGGAACTGTCCCTCCATACTTGGCGGCAAGGTCGCCCTCCTCAACAATGTGATCCCCAAATTCGCTCCTGGCTACGTCGTAGGACCACTCCTTGAACATAGCCTCTGTGTACTTCATAATGTTGCCCTTGTGCATCACAGTTACTGATTTCCGCTTTTTGTCAATCGCGTACTTCAATGCCATCCTTGCTATGCGTTTGCTCTTCATCATTGACATTGGCTTTATTCCTATTCCGGCATCATTTTCTATGTCGACATTGAACTGCTCCTTAAGGAATCCGCGAAGCTTTGCAGCTTCCTGGCTGTCATAAGCCCATTCTATACCGCGGTACAGGTCGTCTGTGTTCTCCCTAAAAACCACCATGTCTATTCTCTCAGGGTTCTTTATCGGACTGTCTATCCCCTTCATATACTTTATTGGGCGTATGTTGGCGTACAGATCAAGCATGAGGCGTATCCGTACATTGATAGACCGCTTCTGCCCTCCAACAGGGGTTTCGAGCGGGCCCTTAAGCGTGTACCTGTACTTCTGCATGAGGCTAGCGGTTTGCTCTGGGAGTGCATCCCCGCCATTCTTCTCAGCCTCAAGACCAGCATCGACCTTCTTCCATTCTATAGCCCTGTCATTCCCGTAGGCAGCCTTTACCGCAGCGTCAAGCACCTTTATCGCGGGGCGTGTTATCTCAGGTCCTATCCCATCCCCTTCGATATAAAGTACAACATTTTTCTCCATGCGAATCAGTATGAATAACATGCTCAGCTTAAAAAGGCTTATCGGAAATTGCCTTTCCGTTCCTTCTCAATCACGCATCTCAACAAGCAGCCTGCCCTCCCTTTCAGGAGATTCCAGGCTTTCAATGGCAGATTCCAAATCCTCCAACACTACCTTTTTCCATACCTTAAGCTTGTAGGCGGCGGCGTTTGATACTAGTTTGCCGAATTCGTCTATTGTGCCTCCTGTAGACCCTATTATGCGCGTCTGCTTGGAATACATTTCGTTGAAGTCTATCTTGACCATGTTGCCGCTCAGAGTACCGAAGCCCACCATCCTGCCTTTGTATCCCAACATTTTGATTCCCATGTCCCAGAATTTCTCGCCAAGGGAATTGAGCACTACGTCTGCCATCTCTCCACCTGTGAAATCCTTCAGCTTTTCAACTGCCGATGCAGAGTCAAACACCCTTTCCGCTCCAAACTCCCCGACCCAATTCTTCCTCGATATTCCTACAACTTTTGCCCCGAGCTCGCGTGCAAACTGCAGCGCGAACAGCCCGGTGTTGCCAGACGCTCCCAGTATCACGGCAGTTTCGCCTGCCTTGAGTCCGGATTCCGCTATGGCGTGGTACGCTGTCAGTGCAGATACCGGCAGGCTGGCAGCCATTTCCCATCCGAGCCCATCAGGTATCCTGAATGCATTCTTTGCATCGACAACTGCATACTCTGCAAATCCTCCGTTTGAACCCACTCCTATTATATAGCCCGACACGCAGAGCTGCTGGTTTCCTGACCTGCACATCCTGCAAGTCCCGTCAAAGTGCCTATTGTACACGGCCACTCTGTCGCCTTTTGCAAGCCCGGATACGCCGCTGCCTACCTCCTCAATCTCCCCGGCGAATTCAGCCCCAGGTATGTGCGGCACAGGCGAAACGTGAGGTATCAATGTGACTGCCTTGAAATCTATCGGGTTAACTCCTGCCATTCTAATTCTTATGAGAACGGTTCCAGGTCCAACTTTCGGAATCTCAACATCGCGCACAGAGAGGTTCTCAAGCCCCTGTTTTTCAAACACCACTGCCTTCATAGCAACACGCTTGAAATTCTCATAAAAGCAATAAAAC
>JAJZWO010000039.1 GCA_021846635.1 Microcaldota archaeon
CTTTCAACAATCTGAGTTTCTTGACGAATTCCTCAAAAACAAGGTGTTTCTTCTCGGGACTTAATTGAAAGACAGTTTTTATTATTGCGCCGCCAGTGATTGTGAATATGTAATTCAGCTTTATCACGCTGTCTTGGGCCGCTCCCTCATCTGTAGATATGCGTATTCCTTTCATCTGGAGGTTTGTAGTTATCCCTGCTATAATTATGTTGCCTAGCTCCTCGAATAGCACCAATGCCGGTCTGATCTTTGAGCCTTCGCTATCTGCAAATTGTACCCTTGTTATTATCACGTCCCCAGCTTTAGGCATGCTCCCACGCCGAGTAATCGCCTTCTCCCCATAGCTCCTTCATCTTGGTTTTTTGGGATTCCTGGACAAACTTATCGAATTCTTTCATCTCCTTGGCGCTTTCTATAAGGTCCAATATTATTTCGTTATAAGTCTCCCTAGGGTATTTCTTGATTTGTTTCAGTGCTTTAACAACTGACTTGCTTAGTTGTACGGTCGTTACTTCATCTGACATTATATAACACCTATAGCTATTATATAACATATTATATATTTAAGCATTTGCTCTGGGAATATTATATTATTTAAATTATAGCGGGCGCGGCTGTTATGATGTCTTGAACCGCGCCAGCAACAGTGAGTTTGAGACCACAGTCACCGAGCTAAATGCCATTGCCAAAGCAGCGAGCATAGGCAAGATATTGTAAACGCTTATTGTGAAAACCGGTATCAGCGCGCCGGCCGCAATCGGAATCAGTACTATATTGTAGCCAAATGCCCAGAAAAGATTCTGCCTTATCTTTGACATCGTCTTCTTTCCGAGCTGAAGAGCCACGAATGCATCGAAGATGCTGTTCTTTATCAAGATGATGCCGCCAGCCTGTATTGCGACTTCCGTGCCCGCACCTATAGCTATGCCGACATCGGCTTTCGTCAGCGCAGGTGCGTCGTTCACGCCATCGCCGATCATAGCGACTACCTTGCCTTCCTTCTGCAAATCTGCTATCTTGTCCAGCTTGTCCTTGGGCTTTACCTGGAATATCACGTGCTCTATGCCCAGGCTCTTTGCAACCGCATTGGCGACCTTTTGATTGTCGCCAGTCGCGAGCCATACCGTGTACCCAGCGTTCTTGAACGAATCTATCGCTTTTCTGCTATCCTCCTTGAGCGCGTCTGCTATGGCTATAAGACCGATTGCCTCTTCGCCTTCTCCTATTATGAGCGTTGTTTTGCCGTCAGATTCGAGTTCCTGCAGTTTTGCTTCAAGGCCTGAGAGTTGCGCGTTGTCAAATAGGTCTCTGTTGCCGACAGTTATTTTCTTGCCGCTCTTGGTGAGCGCGGTTACCCCGCTACCCTGGGTGTAAGTGAACTTCTTTGGGAATTCGCTCTTGATCTTCATGCTCTGCGCCTTCGAGATAATGGCCTTCCCGATAACGTGTTCTGAATTCATCTCTGCTATGGCAGCGAGCCTTAGGACCTCCATTTTGTCATATCCGGCAGCTGCGACTATATCAGTAACTTCCGGCTTTCCTTTTGTAAGGGTACCTGTTTTATCCAGCACAAGTGTGGTAACTTTGCTTGCCTTTTGCAGGCTTTCGCCGCTCTTGACTAGTATTCCAGCTTTTGCTGCTCTGCCTGAGGAAACCAGCAATGCCGCGGGGGTAGCTATTCCAAGAGCACAGGGGCATGCGATGATCAGGACGCTTACGAATATGAGTATAGAGACATTCGCACTTACTCCTCCTATGGAGTACCAGGACAGCGAAGCCAGGATTCCGACAAGCACGACTATGGGTACAAAATACGATGCAACCCTGTCTGCCAGTTTCTGTATGGGAACTTTGCTTGAGGCCGCATCCTGAACGATTTTTATTATCTGCGATAGCGCAGTATCCTCTCCAACCTTGGTGGCCCTGACTTTCAGGGAGCTTGTGGCATTGATGGTGCCGCCCATCACCTTGTCGCCTGCTCTCTTGGTAATGGGCATACTCTCGCCAGTGATCATAGACTCGTCAACTGAGCTTTCCCCTTCCACAACAACAGAATCAGTGGGTATCTTCTCCCCAGGCTTCACAAGGAGCATGTCTCCCTTCTTGGTTTGCTCTATGGCTGTGTCAACAACCTTGCCACCTTCAATTCTGTGCGCTACCTTGGGCTGCAGGGCGATCAGTGCAGAAACAGCAGTAGACGCCCTTGATTCTGCGAGCCTCTGCATGTATGTTCCAGTGAGTATCAAGGAGATTATTATTGTCGAGGTGTCGAAATATATCCCTCCAACAGGGAAGAGTGATGGCAAAAGCGTAACCACGGTGCTATAGGCCCACGCTGCGCTTGTGCCTATCGCAATCAACGTATCCATGTTGGCAGACTTGTTCTTTATTGCATCCGCTGTACCTGCATAGAACCTCTGCCCAGCATAGAACTGCACTATGCTCGCCAGAACCAGCATTACATAGTTGCCAAAGTCGGGATGCAGAACGTAAGTAAGTATTGCAACTACGATAGTAAGGGGCCATGAAATCATCAATGCGATTCTCAGGTTCCTGAGTTCCCTCTCGGGCCTCTCGAACTGAAGCTTGCAATTTGTACTGCAGAAATAGTACTTCTTGCCTTCCCTTTCAGTAGCCAATGTAGAGCTTTTTTCCTCAACATACATGCCGCATACGGGGTCTGTTGCCATAATATCATCTCTTTTTGCTGGCTTCGATAGAGTGCCTTGCAACGCTCAGATTGCAGCTATCATGCGCAGAGCACCATTGCGGCACTCTGCCGCCAATCTTCTGCTCCTGTAATGCAAACCGCATATGGTGCATTTGTGCTCTGTCATGGCTAACTCTTTGCATAGCTATCTGGCTTCTTGTCGAAGTTCTGCTTGCAGCTAGCGGAGCAAAAGACATAGGTTTTGCCCTTATAGCTGCTCTTAAACTTGGAACTCTCGCCTACTTCCATTCCACATACTGGATCTTTCATTTTTTCACCTTTTATCTAGCTTTAACGCCCAATTGTATACAAGCGCAATTGCAAGCCCAGCCAAGGCACCCATATTCTCACCGATATTATCGAGTATTCAGCATCCTGTAGCCCTTAGCGCAGTTCTCGCAGCAGAAGCTCAGGAGCTTGCCGTTAATCCTTTTCTTATATCCGCCCTTGTATATCTCGCAGTTGCAATGTGTGCACATGGTAAGCTTTGGTTTTATCGCAATCTCGAACATGTCTCCGAACTTATCTGAGAGCCGTGCCACGAATTTCCTGCCCTCTGGAGTCAGATAATAGGCCTGCTTCTCCCTCTCTGCCCTGCCCTTGGTCTCGACATAGTCGTACTTCTTGAGCTGTTTCAGGAACGGATATATCTGCCCCGGACTGACCTTCTTTCCTGTCTTCTTTTCCACTTCCTTCATTATTTCATAGCCGTACTGTTCCTTCTCGCTGAGCAAAAACACAGTGAAGAGCTTCACGATATTCTTTATCTCCATGTCTGCCACAGTATATATCATATTATGATATATAAAAATATTATGTTGCTATACTGGAATGGTATTGCCAGTTAGTAGTATAATTGAGCAGAGTGTGGCACGGGAGCAGAACCTGAAGCGCATCGCCCGAAGCAGGGATTGAACCTGCGACCTACCGGTTAACAGCCGGTCGCTCTGCCGCTGAGCTATTCGGGCCTAATCAAACTTGAACGGAAACGGTTCCGCGAGGTTTATCACGCGTATGTATATGTCCGAGCTGCTGCGCACAGCGTCCGTCTCCTCTACCGTGCCAGCAGTATAGTTGTATCTGAAAAAGTTAAATACCTTGGTGCTTCCGATTTTCGAGTACATGAAGGTCTGCTGCTCGTCGTCCGGAAGAGCGGTGAAAGAACCTATGTGCCTCTCGCCCTCCATTATGAATGAGTATACCTTCTCCGATCCCGAATCAGATACCGATGACCTTAGGGCGATGCTCTTGAGCATAGGCTTGTAATCGATGGCCTTCACTGCGATAACATCTGGCTTTGCGGTGAACGAGAACGCCGAAGGCGATATTTCTATAGGGCTTATCGGAACCGCATTGACGTCGCCTGAAGCGCCATCTTCTCCAGCTTCCTCAAGCCTTTCCTTTCCGTCGCTGTTCCTGTACAGCATAGTTCCCGGCTTATCGCTTGACTCGTAATAGTAGGCTATCCTCGATTTCTTTAGGCTCTCCCCGTATGCAATCGTAGAATACCTCCCGCTAGCAGTCTTCATCAGCATTACTGGAGCTGCTTGGAGATAGCCTTCCGAAACGTAACGCGCAAAATCCAGCTGAGAAAGCAGCTTTACCGGAGTCAGTTTTATCTTTCCTTGCTTTGAGCTCTTGGTTGCCATATTTTCACCTCAGGATAAGGTCTATTATGTAGAGCACGGCGTAAACCGGCTCGTAGATTATCGGGAACAGGAGATTGCCGTAGCCGAGCGCCTCGTAGTCGTTGCCGAGCGACTGCGGTATTGCCATCTGTATGTGAGAACTTTGCTTCACGAGCGGACTCGACACTGAAGACACGGTTATGTTGACGGGATACGTTCCGGGAGTGGATTCAACTATCGGATATGAGAACGTCTTTGAGGTGCCGTGAAGCGCTATGACCTGTATTGTCCTGTTCCACGCGGGTAGACCGGATGCATTTATTAGGAATGGGTTGTCAGACACGCCGAAATTGGAGATGTTGATTTGCACCTCTGCGGGAACACCTATTACCGCATGCAGCACATTTGGCGACACGGATATCGAAAAAACGTCAGGAGTGACGTTCACCACCGCTATGAAAGTTACGCTTCCAAGGCCGGAGTAGTTTCCTGTATTTGTGGCGGTGACTTTGAACGCGTAGGTGCCATTTTGCGATGAAGGCGAGGGCCTGATCTCAAGCGTTGGGGAAAGCGAGTCGGTCCTCTGGGGTTGTGCGAACCATCCAGGAGGAAGCGCCGAAGCGTTCAGCACATTCCAGCCATAATTCACAGGAAATCCGGTAGAGTTGTCCGTAGTGGCGTTTATCGTTATATAGAACGTCTGGCCCGGGCCAACCTTGCCAAGCAGGATTGTTGTCCCATTGGTAGCGTTGAAAGCGTAAGGCTCTATTATGTGCACTACTGCGGCGCTGGAAACCGAGGCGGCGAAAGCCGCAGCCAGAACGGCGAACAGCAGAAACGATTTGTACATCACGATCCCTAACCTCTCTTTTATAGTTTTTAACCTTTTCTGAGCCTCACGTGAATTTTGTCGTGAATGATGCAACCTGCTGCACGTTGTTTATGTTGTTGGGCAATCCGGAGAAGGTATAGTTTAGCCAGAGATAGCCGGTAAAGCTGTCCCCGAGGCCGCCAGATGCGAGCTTGTCAGGCCCTATGTAGCAGTTGGTTTCGAGTGTGTTTGCTGATCCGCTGTACATCACTATGCTGTTAGGCACTCCATAAGGGTAGAACACCGGCACTTCGGAAGGGCTTTGGATGCCGAGATTGCCGTATGCGGGGCCGTTGCCTGTGGCGTTTGGCGCGGAGGCGCACGCCACCCCGTTTATTGTGAGAGTGCCGCCGGTTGACTGGGATATGACGAATATCGCCGTGCCATTGGGAGCTATAGTGTACGTTGTGCACGAGAATCCTGGGGAAGCTATGCAGTCGGATGTAACCGATTTTGTGCTCGGAAAACCGATAGTTACAACGACGTAAAGCGCTATTGCTATTATTAGAAGTGCAATCCCGTAGGAGACCATCATGTCGAGCGAGGCTTGCAGCCTCTGGGGCTTGTTGGGAAGCACAATTCTAATTTTTGATAGCAAGAGCATCCCCTAGTCGCCAGTTTTGCTTACATGAAGGTGCATGCCTTTTGAATCGCGCGTTATCTTTATGTCTAGGTCGCCCTTGCCGAAGAGGGTCTGCAGCTCCTCATACGTGTACGAGCCTATTGACTTGCTGGATGAGTCGTAGCCCTTGTTCTTCAGTATCGTGGCGCGCCTCTCTATGAGCTTGTCCATCTCTGATGGTATGAAGAGCAGCGATAGCTTTGGCACCTCGTTAGATTCGAACAGGCTTTCGACGCCGAGGTCGAGCATCTTGTAGCCTTCGTCCTGAAGAAGAAACGGCAGTACCATTCCGAACTCGTGCTTTATCCTGCTGACCGCATCATCAACGTTCTGCTTCGCCCCAGCTATCAGGAATTCGTCGGTGTTGAGGAATCCTGCATAGGTGTCACCGCCCATGCTCGCGACAGTATCCTGCAGAAGCTGCGATATAAGCCTTAGTATGGTTATCCCGGAGCGTTCGCCGAACCTTTCGGTGTATGAGCCAAGGTTCTCCACCCTTAGGCGGCCTATGGTGTACATTCCGTCTTTCACAGAGCGCTCTATCGCCTTCGTTATCCCTTCCATGTCCGGCAGGTCTATGAGAGGATCAAACCTCTTGCCCTTCTTCTTCAGGAATATTGTGACCAGGCTCTTCAGCTCCTGAGGGTCAAACGGCTTCTTTATGTAGTAGTCGGCGCCGTACTTTATGCCCTTGAACCTGTTGCTCGTGGGATCCATCGCGCTTATCAGTATTACTATTATGTCGCTGAGGTTCTGGTCGCTCTTTATGGTCTGGCATATATCCAGCCCGTCCTTGTTCGGCAGCATAAGGTCAAGTATAATAAGGTCAGGCTTCTTGCTTCTTATCAGCGGGAGTACCTCTCCCCCGTCGTAGACTTGGGAGATGTTGTAGCCGCTCCCTATCGAGAGCGCGACCAGCTTGCTTATGTTCCTATCGTCCTCGACTATCAGCACGTCGTTTATCTCGTTCTCCTCTATCGTATAGTAGGTGAGTATCCCTCCATTGTTCCTGCTGGCTACTTTCTTCGATGACTCCATAGCCTGGAGCGCAGCCTTAAGCTCTGCCTCCGGTATCCCTCGTGATAGGGAGTATTCGGACAGGTCGTTATAGGTTATCTGCTGCTTGCTGTTTATAAAGTCTAGTAATTGTGAGGTCGTCTCCTGGTTCGCCATAGTACCACAGTGAGATAACCCAAAAAAATTTATTATAGGTTGCTAATGATGCCATTATTCATGGAATCATTGGGTCTGGCGCGGCTTCCTTGAAACAGGTATTGTGAAATAGAAAGTGCTGCCCTTTCCAGGGG
>JAJZWO010000040.1 GCA_021846635.1 Microcaldota archaeon
TTGCAAACGCCTCCCCCAACTCAACCATAGCGAGGTCATTCTACATAGTGGACTTCTTCACCGTGGATAGGGACATAAGGGAGATGAGGGCGCACAGGAAGGACATAGAGAAGTTCCTGACAGGAGTAGATGTTGATGCGCTGCTCGACCAGGCGAAGCCGAGGCGCGACAGCATGTGGGGCATGCTCAACGCAATAACGATGACGCATCCGCCAGTGTACAGGAGGGTGCTCGACCTTTTCAGGCTGCAGAACAGCGGAAAGGTGCTTATGGACTAAAGGCTATAGCACAATGAAGTCGGTCACGACCTCTATGTCTCCAGCAGAATAGTCCCTAACCTTCCTCTGGAATACGATTTTTGATTTTGCCCCTGCTTTTGAAGCGGCATGCCCTATGGCTGTGCGTGCATCAGCAAAAGCGTTCTCCCTCTTTCCGAAGGAGTAAACGTGCACCATGGCGCCCTTTTTTGCCGATAGGAAAGCTGCGCTCAGGAAACCAAGCGCATCCTTGGGCAATGGCATGACTATCCTGTCAGCATAGCCCTTGTAGTTCTTTGCGGCTGAAGCCGCATCACCCTCAACCGCAACGACATTGTCCAGCTTGTTGAGCTCTATGTTCCTGCGCAGATACCTGCACGCAGCGGAGTTGAGCTCTATCGCAACGACGTTTGAGCGCCTGTGCCTCTTCGCTATCTCTATCGCAAATGGCCCCACTCCTGCGAACATCACAATCACGTTCTCGCCGTCTTTGGCAAGCGAGCTTATGCGCGAGCGCTCGAAAGAAAGCTTTCCGGAAAAGAATGTCCTCCTTATGTCGAACACGAACCTGCAGCCATTTTCGGTGTAGTCAGCCATGAATGTCCTTTCTCCTAGGACGTGGCTGAAGCTGCGGAGCCTGTATGCTCCCTTGACAGCACTTGCCTTTGACATGACTGTCCTTATCGACTTGTTTGATGAGAGTATGCTCTCTGCAGCTGACTTCTTGTCCTCTACGCCGCTGTCTATTATTGCTATGTTTCCAAGCGCCTCGTAGCCGCTTTTTGGCGCGCCAAGGTCTTTGGCGTGGAGTTTCTTCCCTTTGCCTGGGGGCGCTTTCGCGACAACCTCCGCGCCATGCGCTATAAGAAGCTTTTTAACTTTTTCATCCGTAGAGTTTATATTGAAATAGACATAGCTGTCGCTATGCTTCGCTGTCGTTTCCGCGAGGAGGCGGCTGGACTTGAGTATTTTTACAGCATCGGCTGCTCTGCGCCTCGTGGTCCTTATGCTAAGCATAATAAGGCTTTGCCAATAAAATATTATAAATCGGTTGCAAAGGGGTTTTTGTGTACTTCGTAGTAAAGGTAACATCCGGGCAGGAGAAGATCGCTGCCAACATGCTGCAGAACAAGGCGTCCAAGGGCGACTCCTCGATATCCTCAATAATAATAGTGAACGGGATGAGGGGCTACATCATAGTAGAAGCGGAGGACGAGCTTGCCGTCAAGGCTTTCATAACCAAGGAGAGGAACATCAAGGGCATACTGCAGAAGCCGCTTTCCGAAGAGGAGGTGGAGAAGCTTCTCCAGACGAAGAACAAGGCGCAGGAGATAGCGAAGGGCGACACGATAGAGTTCACCACGGGGCCGTTCAAGGGCTACAAGGCAAGGGTCATGCGCCTCGACGACGTTAAGGGCGAGATCACCGTGGAGCTGATAGACGTGGTCGTGCCCATACCTATAACGACGAAGATAGGCACTGCTCGCGTAGTGTCGAAGATGAAGGAGGAATGACGATTAGGTGTTTTAAATGAGTGAAGTTGTAATCGCAGGACTGGTTGAGGGAGGAAAGGCGAGCGGAGGACCGCCGCTCGGCCCGGCTCTTGGTCCGCTCGGAGTCAACACTAACGAAGTAGTAGCGGAGATAAACGCAAAGACGAAGAGCTTTGAGGGAATAAAGGTGCCGATAAAGGTGATGGTAGACCCAGCGACCAAGAAGTTCAGGATAGAGGTTGGGTCTCCGCCCACTAGCGCTCTTATTCTCAAGGAGATAGGAGCCACGACAGGCGCAAAGGCGAAGGGCGAGATAATCGGGGACATAAAGCTGGAGCAGATAAAGAAGATAGCAGAAGCGAAGGCTGGAAAGATGCACGGCAGGGACTTCTCGAGCAAGGTGAAGCAGGTGCTCGGCACGTGCAAGAGCATGGGAGTCACATGCGACGGCTCTGACCCAAGGGATATAATCGCCAAAATAGGCAGCAAGGAGATAACGGTATGATGGCATGCCGGGATCTGCTGACCCGGGCCTCATATATGGATTGCTTAGGAAGCGCTTCGGCTTCCTCGACTGGTGGCCTGGCGAGACCAGGGACGAGATACTGATAGGCGCAATACTTACGCAGCAAACTTCCTGGAGGAACGTGGAGAAGGCAATCTCGTCCCTCAGGGATGCAAACGCGCTCTCGGTAAAGGCTATTTCTTCAATGAGGATTGGCATGCTGGAGAAGCTGATACGCTCAAGCGGCTTCTACAGGCAGAAGGCAAGGAGGCTGAAGAAGCTGTGCAGCCACATAATCTCGGAATACGGCTCGTTGGGAAGGTTCCTCTCGATGGACATTGATAGGCTTAGGCCTGAGCTTCTCGCCATGGACGGGATAGGGCAGGAAACTGCCGACGCCATAGTGCTCTATGCAGCCGGAAAGCCCTCATTCGTAATAGACGCCTATACCATCAGGGCTATGGAGCGCATTGCAGGCAAAGGCAGGAGATTCGGCTACGCAGAGCTCCAGGGTTACTTCACGGAAAGGCTGCCGCGCGACGTGGAGCTTTACAAGGACATGCACGCGCAGTTCGTTGAGCTTGGGAAGCGCTACTGCCTCAAGACAAAGCCCCTTTGCAACGAATGCCCTCTTGCTGGCATCTGCTCTCATGGAAAGGTGGGTATTCCCGTTCGTCAACCTCCTGCGAAATACTTAAATATGAGACAACGCGTTAAACATAATGGATGAGGTGCGGTAAATGACAACTATTAACAAAATAGAGCGTAAATCAGAGATGATTGAGGAGAAGGCACAGAAGGGCATAAACAAGATAGAAGACAAGAGGAAGGGCATGGAAGCCATACTCGAAAGCGAGCTTGACGCACTCAACAACGCGCTTAAGCGGAACATAGACTTGACTGAGGAGATGCTGAAGAAGGCCACTGACATTCCTGAGGTAAAGGCGTTCTTCGAAAAGAACAAGAACCCGTCTGACAAGAAGGTCCAGGCGTTTGTGCTGGAGCAGTTGCCTAACATAATCAAGAATAACGAGGAGAGCTTCAAGAAGAGGGAATCCGAGCATATAGAGCGCGAGACGGAGAAGATGAACAAGCTGCTTAAGCCTGTGGACGCAGTCATAGAAAAGCTCGGAAAGAAGAGCGACCTCGACGAGAAGGAGAAGGAAAAGCTTGAAAAAGCCAATAAGAAGAAGGATGAGATAGCGCAGGAATTCAAAAAGAGCATTGAAAACCTCCACGAAAATACGCCTGAGCTGAAGGCGGCGAAGGAGCAGATTGGCATATTAAAGTCAATGGAAGAGCAGATAGAGAGGGTCAGATCTGTCGTAAACGACGCGTACATGGTGTCGAAAGTACAGACCGCGCTCAAGGTTGAGGGTCCTCTTATAAAGGAGATAAACAGGGCGATAAAGGAGGATGTGACAGAGCCTTTCGAAGAATACATAAGGAGCCATGGCAGCCACAATATCTCGGACATAAAGGACTTTATGAAAGGGCAGCTGAAGGATGCAGTCAGATCCTACAAACGGTCCAACGCTGCGCTCAGTGACCTTGGAATACTCAATATAGTGAACCACATCGAGGATTACAAGAGGTTCTTCGAAAAAGTTGCGAAGGGAGCTACTATTACCGCCCATATGTCCAACAGCAGACAGAAGAGGTTTGAGGGAGCAATAGAGAACGTATATAATGATGTGAAGCTTGCAGATAAAGACATAAACTCAAGCAAGTTCTACAGCGCTATCAAGAATTACGCAGTAGCATATGCAGAGGCAAAGCTTATCAGCATGTCGCTCAATGGAGCAGGCACGGTGGCAGAGGTTACGAACAATATGCATGCAGCGCTTAAGTCAAAAGATTACATGTTGCTGAAGCCTGCCAAATCGGTAGCCAAGAAGAAGGCTGGGGAAGATGCCAAGGCGTCTGAAGCAAAGCAGAAAGCGGGAGCCGAAGAGAAGAAGCAGGAGTCTCCAAAAACGTCCACAGAGGAGCTTTCTAAGCGGGTCTCGATAGCGTGGCTTGCTGAATATGAGGGCTACCTAAGGGATAATGAGTGGGCAAAGGAGACAGCCAAGCGCGTATACGCCAATTACCCTGGGCTCGAGAAGAAGTTTAAGCTCAACCAGATCACAGTTGGGGAGGCTATGGTGCTATGGAAGGAGCTTATGCTGGAGAGAAAGCGCCTTATGAGGATACCTGAAGACGACAAGGAGGCTTATACCTCAGCTGACATATCCAACGCCAAGACAACAGAGGACGCCAGAAGGATACTGGTAAAGGACATAGCGTACATCAGCATAAAGAAGGTAGGCGTTGAGAACCTCAAGGCAAACGGCTACACTGACGAGAACATAAACACATTCTCAAGCATACTCAAGACTTCCACCTGGCTCATAAAGCTTGAGGAGCATAACATCGAGGAGATGTATAAGAAGTTTGAGAGGCTGCTCATGGGAGTAAACCAGTCGAGGAAGACGACAGTTCCGCCAATCGAGGTACCAGGCTCAGAAAAGGTAGCAACCACAGGTAGTGAAGAGAAGCAGCAGGGTCTTGAAAAGACCCAGCCGCCGCTTAAGGCACCGCATTCCTGATGGCGGTTTTATTTTTGGGAGGCAGAAGGTAAGCTTAAAAACCTTTTGCCAAACCTTTTTATATTAATGAAGCAGCTATATCCTAACCATATTTGTAGGTGTTAACAATGGAAGGAACAAAAGACGCGAAGAACAACAATGCAGAAGCGAATCAGAACGCTTCTAATGCGCAGGGCAGTTCATCTCCATCTGTGCAGATAGTGCAGAGCGGGAGCGTGGCACAGAAGATGACCAAGAAGCAGCTTGAGCAGAAGAAGCTGGACGAGGCGGCGCAGTCGCTAAATAAAGTCGTAGGGGAATTCTATTCATCTTATGCAAAGTACAACACGGACTTCCTGCATCTTGAAGTGAACAAGTTCAAGGAGAGCATAAAGGTAATAGGCAGTATGCTTGACACGAATGAGCCTACGAAGGCTGTAGTGCCGGAGGCATCCAGGGCGATACGCAAATATGTAAAGGCATTGGACAACAGCGCTTCTGAATTTTTTGGAGTAATAGCCGGAGATATGGCAAAAGCGCTTTTCTACCGCGCAGAGATTCAGCAGGCGAGAGGCTTAGAAAAAAGCGGAATGTACTACAACGACAAGCCGGTCAAGATGTCGATAACTGCCGATACTGAAAGGAAGAGAGGTGTCAATAAAGCATCATTCCGCAAGAAGGACAACGTTGGCATAGACGTGAGCGAGTCGACGGTCAACAGCACCCTAAAGTCCAAAACTGCTACGGAAAAGGCAAAAGAAGCCAGGGAGATGATAAGCTCAAGGATAAACGAGAATAAGAAGCTTGTAAGGGATTCGGAAAAAGCCAGAAAAGAACTCTCGGCATCAACTGAATCCGTGGTTCTTAGGAACGCAAGCAATTTCGTCCTTGACAAGTCCAACCACGACAGTGTTGCGAAGGAAGTAATAAACGCTATGTACAGGTCGAACAGGGGCTTCAAGTCTGAGGTTGTAAGCGAAGCTGACCTCTCAAAGCTGATAAAGAAAACGGAGGATTATTCAGCAGCATACAAGAAATCGGCCGTAGAGTACAGCTTCCTGACTTATAACAGGAGGAAGCTAATGCGTATCTCAAAGGACATGGATTACCTCTCGACATTCCTGAGGCGCATGGAGAACGTAATCGGCTGAAAGGCCAATCGCAGCAGCAGGGTATTCCCTGCGCCTGCATCTTTTTTTATTTTTTATCTGATTCATTTCAGCTTGAGCCCTTTGGGGCCGACGTACCCTGAATCCGGGCGTATCAGCTTGTTGTTTGAAACCTGTTCGGTATAATGCGCTATCCACCCAAAGCTTCTTGCTGCAGCAAATATGGGCAGGTAAAACTCCTCGCTTATGCCAAGAAGGTACATGTAGAGCGCCGCGTAGAAGTCTACGTTGGCAGGTATCCTCTTGAGCGCCCACATGCGGTTCTCTATCGCCTCAGCGTATTCGAGAAGCCGCGGCATTCCCTTCTCTTTGGATAGCTTCTTGAGCTGCTCCCTTACGAATACGGCACGCGGATCCTTCATTTTATAAACCCGGTGACCGAAGCCCATTATCTTCTCCTTCTTTTTGAGCTTGCTATCGACGAAGCGTATCGCGTCTTCCTTCTTCTTGAACGAGAGCATATACCGTAGAACCTCGGAGTTTGCTCCGCCGTGCAGCGGCCCCTTCAGGGTGCCGAGCGCTGTGGTAAATGCTGCCTGCGGCCCGGCAAGCGTAGAAGTTGTCACGCGGAGCGCAAATGTCGACGCGTTGAACTCGTGCTCCATGTATAGTATGAGCAGCTTCTCCAGGTAAGCCGCTGCCTTTTTGTCCTCCTTGCCCGTCATTTCGAAGTAGAATCTTTCTGCATAGCTTCCCTTCTCTGCCTTTGCATG
>JAJZWO010000041.1 GCA_021846635.1 Microcaldota archaeon
CCGGTAGCTTTCATAGCCAACGACAGGTGGAACCAGAAGATATCCTTCCTCCGCAATATAACCGAGCCCGTGGACTTCACCAAGCTCAGCAGGGACGAGGTGTCCGCGGTGCTGCTTTCCGTGTCGAAGCGGCACGGCATAGAGACATCCCCTGAAATCATAGAGAGAATAGCCTACATATCAGGCGGCGACGCAAGGTGCGCGATAAACGACCTTGTAGCGATGGCCGGAGCCAAGCCGGACGATGCCGACGTTCTCGGAATACGCGACAGGAGCACCGAAATATTCAAGCTTCTTGATAGCATCTTCTTCTCCAACACTATCTCGGCTCCGATGCGCTCCGCCATGAACAGCGGTGTCGAGAACTCCATGCTGTTCCAGTGGATAGAGGAAAATCTTCCGAAGCGCTACAGGTCATCAAGCGACCTTTCTGCTGCGCTCAACTCCTTGTCATATGCTACTGTCTTCGAATCCAGGGCCTCGCGCCTGCAGTACTACGGTCTGTGGAGGTACATGAGCGCGCTCGCGACCGCAGGCGTCGCCCTTTCCAAGGAGGACTATCCGTCAAACACCGAACGCTATTCATTCCCGCACGCGATAATGGAGCTGTCGAGGAGCAAGTCGTCGCGCGGCTCTTCGGCTGAGCTCGCTGCAAAGATGAAAAGGAGCATACACTCAAACACGAGGACAATAATTTCAGAGTACATACCGCTAATTTCGGCAATGGTGCGGGCATCGATAAAGGAATCGGGCAAGGATGGGCTCGAGGATTTCATGCTCTCGAAGTTCGCCCTGGAGCCAAAGGACGTGGAGAAGCTGGAATCATACTCCAAGCTTCCTAAGAAGTGACCTCATTACTTCGTCCATCATGCCGTGGTCAGGCACCTTTATGCTCGACGCCTCATTGTGGCCGCCGCCGCTTACCTCCCCATCAAACTCCTCCGAAAGCTCAGCTATTATGCTGGGCAGGGCTATCTTCTCTGAGAGATTCTTGCTCACCCTTATTGAGATGTAGCTTCCAAACGACACGATGGTGATTCCTCCAGAGCCCCCGCTGTCAAACAGGCTTTCGTGCAGCCTGGAGCTGTATCTTCCGGGGAGAAGCGTCTCTGGGTTCTCCGCGAGCACCTTGTCGAAGTCCAGCACCCTGACCCGTATCCCGCCCTTGCTCCTGTAGCTCTTCGAGTATTTTGCGCCAGATGTTATTGAATCCGAGACAATCTCGCTTATTTCCGAGAAGAGGCTGCTGAGCCTCTCTCCGTCGTTTATCAGCCTCCTCATCTCGCTGGGCGCCATGCTCCCATTGCGGGAGTACTTTCTGCTTCCCGTGATGAAGTCGAGCACAGTGGCTATCTTCTGCGCGTCCTGGTAAGACTTGTCCGCGTACTTGCTTACGTCGCTGATCATTGACACCTCCTTCATGAGTCGCATATCTGTCCCTGACAGAATCTCGGCAAATCTTGCTGCGAGCATTCCGGCAGTGTAGTTGGAGTCGCCGCCGAAGTCCCACGGATTTATGTAAATTCCTGCAAGCTCCTTCTTGAACTCCGGCACTACGGGGTGGTGATCCAGCCATATGAAATCAGCAATGCTGCCGGCGTGCTCCATGGCGCTGTTGCTATCCCCTGTTGTGCCGAAGTCCACCATCACTATCAAAGGCCTGAGCAAGGACTCATGCCTGCTAATCACAGTGCGGTCGTATCCCAGGTCATCCTCGCTGTATGCTATGCTGCGCTGCATCCTCCAATAGACGTTGGAAAACTCGCATCCTGATTTCTTGCCCAGCTGCTCAACAGCCCTGTGCAGCGCTATTGCGCCTGAAGAGCCGTCTCCATCATTGTGGAACCTGACGGATATTGGAGCGCCTGAAAATAGGGCTGAAGCAAACTTCACTGCTGCCTCAGAAAGTTTTCCTTCCATGGCTGAGTCTATCCTGTATATGTCGTCCCTGCCGGGGCCGAGCTTTGCGCGCCCATCCTTCGGCCTATCAAGTTTCATCTTTGCCAGAACCTTTCCAAGCTCCGACCGCACCGCAGCATCATCAACCGTATTTATGGGAACCTTGCTGTTGTGCGAATACGAATCTCCATCATTCTCCACGTCCGCGCCTTCAAGAAGTTTCAGGTTTATCGGGAGGCTTGCAACAACCGCTTTCCCGCCACCGAGCAGAGTGTATATACCTCCCTCGGCAGAAGACTTTATTCCTGATACTACCATGATCATTGGGACTGCCTCACGTAGAATAGTTAGCAACGCTCGAGTAGCAATAGCTCCTTATTGACGCGTTTGTTATGTCGCCGCATATGCTGCTCTGGCCCAGCTGCTCCGCAACATCGATAAAGCAGCTGTACCTGTAGCCCAGCTCGCTTATCTGGTTGCAGTACGTGGCGTTCTTGTTGGCTATGGCGCTTGTCACCGCTTCCCCTATCTGGCTGCTGCTAAGGCACAAGGACCTCACATCAGATGGGTAGCTGTCACATACCTCCGTAAGGTTCTCCGCAGTGACATTGGTTGTGTTGCTAGGTTTGTAAAAAGCCGCGTAGCACAGCCCGGACTGGCTTTCCGGCATGACACCGCACAGGCTCTCATTGAGCGTGCTCTTTGCTAAGCTGTAGTAGCAGAAGTCCTCGGGGGTCATGTTGTAAGCGTAGAATATGCTGCTGTCAGCTATTGAAGTGTTGCCGGAGAGCGTTATCAGCTCTGACAAATACGTGCCATTCTGGGTCTGCGGCTCCATTCCGCAGTAGCTGCCGTTCCCTGTCCCGATTGCCCTCTGGTAAAGATATGCATAAGTGCATTCGTTGCCCAATGTGGCGTTGTCTATGGCTGCACAGGTGCTCTTGCTGGTGTAGTTCTGCGTTTTCGCCACACCGTAGTAGCACAGGCTCCTGCTGCTGCTATTTACCAGCGTGCATGCAGTTGCATTCGCGCTCTGCACCGCCACAGAAGCCACGCATCCCGAATAGTAGCTTCCGTTAAGCAGCTTGCAGTCACTCACATAAGACAGCTTCTGCGCCACTGCATCTACGCAGGATGACCTAGGTCCGTACTGCGCTATCGAAGAGCAGTAGGATGCGTTCCCTGTAGAAAGCGCTTCGGAAGAAAGGCACGAAGCCTTCTGGCCTGCAACTATTATGTTGTTGCACCCCGTGTTGGGCGAGTAGAGCAGCGCGAACGCCAATGCAAGCAATACGAGAGCAGCAGTTGCGCCTATATACAGCAGCATCCGTTCTCTCCTTCCTACGACTACTCTGTTTGCCGCTTTATCCTTCGAAGCATCCTTAGCGGTTTCCTTCTGCATTTTCAAATCGCCTGTCTCACTCAATTCCTATGAAATTTATGCC
Source organism: Microcaldota archaeon (assembly GCA_021846635.1). Lineage (GTDB taxonomy): Archaea > Micrarchaeota > Micrarchaeia > Micrarchaeales > Micrarchaeaceae > JAJZYW01. Next base: position 3,345 of record JAJZWO010000041.1, read on the forward strand.
GCTTTCCGTTATCTCGTAAGGCGCCGCAAGCCAGCTGTGGTTGCTGCCCCTCATCTTTATTATCTCCGCCACGAGCGTCCTCTTCTCTTCGCTCTCCTCCTGGTAGAGCGATATGACCCCGTCAAAAAGGAAGAATTCGGCGGGGAACCTCAGCCCTTTTCTCTCCGAACTCTGCATCTCAACAGTCAGGAAGGTGGTCACCCCCATCCTGTGAAGGTTTGATGTCAGAAGAAGTATCGCCTTCCTGTAAGCGAACTCGTCTCCGAAGAGAAGCTTGAGCAGGGTAACGGAGTCTATTACTATAACGCGTGCGCCGCTGCTCTGGACTATGCTCTCTATATCGGATATTATGTTTCCGAACGTGTATTCCGGCGAGTCGCTCTTGGACTGCAGCCTTGTGGAGGGGTTCTCGCCTTCCACTACAATGAGCTTCTTCTCAATCAGGTCGTCTATGTCCTTCGCAATTTCCTTGAATGATTTCTTGATATTCCTAACCAGGTTCTGCGGCGTTTCGTCAAGCGTTATGAACACGCTTGGTATGCCCTGCTTGGCATTGTTGTATACTATGTTAAACGAAAGCAGCGTCTTTCCGGCTCCTGGCCCTCCCGACACGACTACCTGATTGGTAGCAGGCACTCCGCCATAAAGCATCTTGTCCAATCCGTCTATTCCTGTAATCACCCTTCCAGGTTCAACTTTTGCTTGGTCCTCCATCAACACACCAGATTATAATAAATATATTATACCTATCCTTAAATATATTATATCGTGCGCAGCCTGTATCATGTCTGCGCCCACAAGGTAGCGTATCATGATAAAGAAATTCGCGATAATAGGCATCGTACTGATAATACTCGCCTTCGTAGTCGGAGGGATAGGCGCTAGCCTGACAAATCCTCTGAGCGTCTTCGTGCAGAAGAACATCACGGTTACGGCGGGCAACTACAGTTATCTCACCATGGCGGTGCCTGCACATGCGGATTTCATACTTGAGGCAAGGGCGGTTTCCCCTGTAAACTTCTATGTTTTCAACAGTTCGGCTTTCGCCAAATGGTCCTCTCTGGCGGCCAACTTATCATCAGGGATAAGCTCTGCGGTTTCGCTGGAGTCCGCAGGCGCGCTAGTAATAGATCCAAATGTAACCGACATAACCTTTCCCCAGTCATCCAACTCCACCACATCGTATGTCGCCCCAGCGTCAGACTTTCTGAATTTCTCGCACGATTACTATTTCGTCTTCCAGAACCCGTCGGTACTGCTTGACAATGTTACTGCGATATACCTGCCTCCTGTGACCAATACAACGCTGCGCACCGACTCCAAGCTGCGCAACCTCGTGTACGAATACGGGACGATAAGCGTTGCCGTAATACTAATGCTGGCTGCAGGAGTGATAGTGCTGATATACGGCATCATAAAGAAGCCCAAGGCGTTTATCGATCCGGAGAGCGGCAAGAGAAAGGCCGACGAGCCGGATAAGGCTTATATAGACACGCTATACAAGAATGTTGAAAAGAGCCAGCGCAAGGCTAAGAAGAAGAGCGGCAATAGTTGATTTTGGTGGACGAGATAAAAGAGAGGATAGCTGGCGAGATAGCGATGTCTGACAGCCCCGGCAGCACCATGAAGAAGTGGCGCGAGCTATTCGGGATATCGCAGGTCGAGCTCGCAAAGCACCTGAAAATAGCAGCCTCGACGATAAGCGACTACGAGAGCAACAGAAGGCTCAGCCCAGGAGTCGGCGTAATAAGGCGCTTCGTAGAAACCCTCTTCACAATGGATGCATCGACCGGGGGCAATGTCCTGCAGGGCCTCAAGAGCATAGCCCCTACCGGCCAGGAGCCTGAGCCGTTCTACAGGATACACAATTTCACGACATCCCTAAGCGGGGTGGACTTCAACAGGATAATAGAGGGCAAGGTGCTTGCAAACCCTAGCTATCTTGATTCTGTGAGCATATACGGCTACACCCTTCTTGACAGCCTTCGCGTAATACTGGAGCTTTCTCCTCAGGAATACCCGAAGCTGTTCGGCCAGACTACCGAGCGTGCATTCATATTCGAAAAGGTTTCGACCGGAAGGTCGCCAATGGTCGTGATAAGGGTCGCTCCTATCAAGCCGAAGATAGTCGTGATACACGGAGTATCAACTGTTGACAAGCTCGCGATAAAGCTCGCACAGGTAGAGAAGATACCCCTTCTATCAACGAAGCTCAACATGACAGAGATGCTCAACAGGCTGAGCAAGATATGAGAGGCTTCAGCCCCACACATCCGCTTTTATCTTTTCGTTAGGAACCTTTAGCTTGGCGAGCGAATCTTTCATCGCCTTGACGAAAGGCAGCGGTCCGCATATGTAGGTGGTCCTGTCCATTATGTCAGGCGTATACTTGGATATCATTGCGTCGTCTATGTGGCCCTTCTCGCCGTTCCAGCCCTCCGAGTTCTCCTGCCTGGTAACCGTTATCACCATCTTCATCCCAATGTCCTTCTCAAGCTGCTCAAGCTCCTCCTTCCTTATGATCTCGTTCGGGAACCTTATGCTGTAGAGCAGCACGACGTCCGTGCCAGACTTGAGCTTGCGTATGTATTTCAGCATCGACATGAACGGCGCGAGCCCGGTTCCTCCAGCTATGAAAAGAACCTTCCTGTCCTCCTCCGGCTTGAACTTGAACTGGCCGTAAGGCCCTGTGAGATAGTATACGCTGCCGACCTGCGCAGTCTCAAGCTTCGATGTTATCCTCCCATGAATCATGTGTATGAAGAAGTCGACGGTGTCGCCCTCGGGCTCAGACGCTATCGAGAAAGCCCTGGTTATCTTCTCCTTGGTATCGGGGTTTGAATAGGTAAGCATGACGAACATTCCCGGGTCGAACTTCAGCCTGTACCCGTCCTCTGCCTTGAACTTGAAAACGTCAACGTCCGGAGTGTCGTGCAGCAGCTCTGCAACCTTGTAGGCTTTCTGGTTTATCGATATGTTATGCGGCGAGTCCGCCATCTGATCACCTGAATAATTTGCTGTGCAATACATATAAAATGTTTCCAAACCAAATATTACCGGTGAAACAATGCGAATCATAAGGCACGACAGGAACCACCCGTTCGTTGTCAAGCTCGGAGAGCTTCCTGGACTGAAGAATCTGACCAGCGATGAGAAGGTGCTGAACTACGAGATACATCCGTGCGCGTGCGGTCTGTCAAGGCACAAGCCTTTCTGCGACGGAAGCCACATGAAGACACAGGGCGAGAAGGAAGGGGTTGTGTGCGTCTACACTCTAGACGAGAACAGGAA
>JAJZWO010000042.1 GCA_021846635.1 Microcaldota archaeon
CGGTCGCAATAGACGACTTTGATAGGGCGGGTGTGTAAGCAGAGAGCTCACGCGATCTGCGAGCATTCCGCTACTAAAGCCTTAAATATCGTCAAACCTCTCCTCAAATTTTCTGTTTTTGTTTTTGAATTGGTAGCGCGAGCCATGCATAGGCTAATAAAACTTGGTTGCGCAAGAGCCGATATGCAGAGCATAATCAAGTGCAGGGTAGTGTCTAAGGAGAAGCTTTTCGAAAGGCTATCTGCGTTGCAAGCCAAGGGCCACGTTATACAGCTTTTCGATGCCGACGCTGTGATAGATGAATTGCATTTGAACGCGGCATACGAGAACGCGCTGCGTACCTTTGATGAAGGAACGAACATATCGAGGAACGTGGCTGTCGAAATGCTCCTCTTTGCCGCTTTTACGACGCAGATAGGCGAAGCGGTGAAGCTTGCTGGATTCAGGGATGGGAGCGGAGTTCTTTTCAGCGCGGGCAGGAACGGGGCAAAGCTTCTTGGAAAGCTTGTAGTTCCTAGTGGAGAGCTTGAGCCAGGGCAGAACCACGAAGCGATAAAGCGCTATGGCATGGAGAAGGTCAGCCCGGAAAAGATCGATCTGGAGATTCTCACCAAAATGGCGGAATCAAGGCTTGGGCCCTGACTTCAAATCCTTGTAATCGCAGTTCAGGACTTCGTGTATGCGCTCCGCTTTCTTCTTCCCTATCTTCTCCACTTTCATCAGGCTCGCCACGTCTGCGTTTGCAATATTTTTCAGGCTCTTGAAGTGCAGGAGCAGTGATTTCGCGAGCTTTGGGCCTACTCCGGGGAGGTTTGCAACCACGTGCTCCTGAAAATCGTGATCTGTGAATGAGCGCGCGGAACCCTTCATTGAAAGAGCACGGTTGTTGCCATTCTGCTCGTGCTTTGCCATGTAGAACATGAGATCCGACGTCTCTATTGGAGACAGCGAAGTGACAACGTTTACGTTATAGTCTATGCATACCGCGGCTACTAGCCCCTTCGCTATGTTCTCGCCCAGCCTGAATTCGGACATGTCGCCCTCTATAAGAAGGAAGGGCACAGGATAAGCCTGCCTTAGCCTGACAAGCTGGTCGAAAAGCCTGCCGTTCACTATTGAACTCTGGAGGTCGCCAACGGTTTTGCGCTCTATGCCCACCCTATCGGATATTATGTAATCGCCCACAGGCGCTGTCGCAACCTCTATTCGTGCGCCCAGATCTTCTAGCCTCCTAACTATCGAATCATTGCGTTCCCTGCTGTCCACTATTATCTTCACTTCAGAATTCATTTTATCGTTACCGACTTGAATTCGACGTACTGGTAGCTGTCATAGCCGTGCCCGTACGGCTCGAGTATTACTTCATTGCCGTATGCGCCTCCGTCCATGGTTGTATTGACAGTGTAATTCCTGAAAGACGTAGAGAGCGTGAAATTGCCTATCTGCACCGGATTTGAGCCCGGCGTTATGGCGAATACGTATACACCGGTGCCGCTTTCAGCTGCAACCGCTGAGAAGCTTATCGAAACGTTGGTTGGATACGCCTTTCCAGACCTAAGCGCGGTCGCGACACTTATGTTCTTTGGATATGGAGGATAGATTACTATTCCGCCGGTAGGGCTCTGGTTGAGGCTCGTTGGGATTATGGTCCACACCAGCGACCCGTTGCGCAGCGTAGTTGGGCTCCATTCCTCGAACAGTGGGTAGGACACGGTGCTCCTGAATATCGATGAGTTGATAGCGTTTGCCGTTGAGAAAGCTATCGTCGTGTTGCTTAGGTACACTGGGCTGCCGAAGACCGATTCTAGGTACGTGTACAGCACAGTTTCAGCCGAAACGTTGAAGGCATACCTGTTCACCGTTATGAAGCTCGTGTTGTAGTTGTAGAGCGTGAGCAGCGTCTCGTTCGTGTAGTTCTCTATGACGGGAGTGAGATAGGAGAACCTCCCATTGAGCTGGAGCGATTCGGTCTGAACGGCAAGCGGAACGTTGTACACTGAGATCTGCTGGGAGTTGTTGAACCTGGTGACATCGCCGCCGACAAGCGGCTTCTTGGAAACCGTTGAATAGTACGTCGCCTCGCCGGGATACAGGTTTGATAGCAGGCTTGCCGAATTGGGCAGGGCTGGAAGCTGCATGACCGAGAAGTTGCCTGGCACAGCGGCAAGCAGCTTGTATATGCGGGGCACGTGCGCGCTGCTGGACGTGAGATGCGTGAGCGAAGCGCTGAGCGGCGCGCCGTTGTTGCCTATGAGGAATATTATCGATACGACAGCCACAGCGATGAGGCTGTTCCTCTTCTTATTGTCGCCCTTTACATACTTTGAAAGGACAAGATCGAGCCCCACTGCTGCCATAATCGCAGCAGCGATTTCGAATATGACGTCGAAGCGGCCTGGCTCCCTTATCACGTTTATGACCGGCGCGTAGTGGTAGAGCAAGTATATTCCTGGTATGCCGGTTATGTGGCCGCCTACCTGCAGATACGGGCCTGTGGCCATCCAGCCGAATACGATTGCTATCACAACCCACATAAGAAGCCCCTTCCTTCTGACGTATATCGCATACGCCGACAATAGTATCACTATGTAGCCTATGTATGAGACGCTTTCAGTTGGGTCCTGCTTGTATATTGCGGCGTAGCCGAGCGAGGCTCCGTGGAATATTCCGTTGTAGTAGCTCGGCAGGAAGAATGACGCTATGTCGTCGCTCCACTGCTCATTGGACTGCACGGTGTTTAGATAGTTGACCGCGGATGCGCCCTTCGAACTCAGAGCCGAAATTATTGGCACGTATCCGAATGAGCCTATTATGAATGCGAGCACTATCGCTGCGGCGAGCTGCACCGCGAACTCCTTCCTGAGGAGTTTTGCGCGCGACTTCTTGAACGCAAGGTACCCTATGAGTAGCAGTATGAACAGCAGCGTTATCATTATCGACTGCTCAAGGTCGCCCATGAAACTGACGAGTACGAACGATATGCCGAGGCCAAGCGAATTGGCTATTGATCCTTCTCCATTGAGCATCTTCAGGTAGAAGTACAGCGCGAGAGGGAGCCAGCCTATGAACATCCAGTCTATGTGGGCGTAGGATTGCGCTATGTGCAGCGCGCTGAAGGTGAACACAAGCCCTGCGAAGAAGGATGCATAGCGGTTCTTTGTTACATAATCGGCGAGGACAAACATGGTTATGCCGGAGAGCGGGAAGCCAAGCAGGAAAAGCATGTCGTATGCGAACGGCACGCTGACTGCCTGGAATGGAAGGGACAGGAATGAGCCTATCGGCATCATGGTCTGGTATATGAGATTTGAGCCCACAGGCCAGAAAAGCAGGCTGGTGTGCCATATGCTTGAATGGAGAACAAGCGTCGCGTAGCCGACCCACCAGATTTCCCACAGGTTTTGGTATGTATCACCGCCTGTCCCAGGAACTAGGCTGCCCATGTTGCCGCTTATCTGGTAGAACATCAGCACTGCTATGACAGCATAGATGAGCGTGGCGAGCGCGTATATTTTGTAATTGCGCTGCACGGACGATTTTGACGAGCTTATGAATGCTGTGAGCGCACCTGCATGCTTTGGCTGCGGCGCTGCATTCTGGGGTTGGGCAGATGCGTTGGGGCGCGGCTGCGCTGGCGCTTCTTCCTTCGTGCTGGCTGCATAATCCTTAACTTCCATAATAGGACACGGTTGGCTCTAAAATTATAATTAACTTATTGTGCATCAACATCACTAAATAGTTATTTATTGATTTTTAGTATTGCCATGGTTTCCCTGGCGATATGATAAACCATATGCAGAGTTGTTCCTGTGAATAAGAGATACGGCAACCTTACGATTATAATACCCACATTGAACGAGCAGGGCAACATAGGCAGGGTAATAGGCAGATTGGACGAGATGTACCCCGGAGTGAGGATCATAGTCGCGGACGACGGATCCATGGACAATACCGAAAAGGAGGTAAGGGCCGCATCGAAGCGTATCGACGTGACATTTTTCGACAGGAGGAAGATGAGGGTGCACGGGCTGACCGCGAGCGTGGTAGACGCGTCGCTGCTTGCCAGGACAGATTACATAGTTGTTATGGACGGGGACATGCAGCACCCGCCTGAGCTTGTCGGCAGCATGTACAGGAAACTATCCGAATACGACATAGTTATAGGGGTGAGGATAGAGGTGAAGAACTGGGGGCTGCACAGGATTATCCTTTCCAAGGGAATGGCAATAATATCATACACGGTTTTCAGGGCCAGGGGAAAGCCCGTTACTCGCGACATGATGTCGGGATTCTTCGGCATACGCGCCGGCATAATAAAGGGGCTGGCAAGGAGGAGAAGAAAGGGGTTCGTGATGCACGGCTACAAAGTGCTACTGGACATCCTGAGGATGGCAGACCCAGGAGTATCGATTTGCGAGGTTGAGTACTCGACTTTTCACAGGAGGCTTTATGGAAGGTCGAAGCTTAAGATTAGGAGAATGATTGAGGTGCTGGAATCCACCTTCAGGGGTTAGGCCATGGCGTACGGCTACGATGAAACAGAGAGCGAGGCGACAGTTGGAAGCAAGTCCGCCAAGCTTGCCAGTTTCATCCTGGTCGGAAAGATACTTTCATTCCTGCTTGCTGGTGCATCGTTCGTAATAGTTGCGAGGATACTTGGCGCAAGCACTTACGGGTTATATACGCTCGCGGTCGCTGTGTCTGGATTCTTCGGCTCTGTGGGGAATTTCGGGATAGGCAGCGCGATAAACAGGTTCCTCTCCAAGAGAAGGGGGAAGAAGGGCTTCGCAAAGAGCGCAGGGAGGATAGTGTCGGACAGCATGGCCGGGCTCCTGGTGCTTACCGCGATACTTTTTGCAGTCACAATAGCGCTGAGCGGCACGATAGCTTCGTATTTCTTCCATAATGCTGCACTGACCGGGCTCATAGACATCGCAGCGCTGACGATAGTGACGCTGGTCGTATTCGACGCCAGCTACTACGCGCTTGTAGGCGCTGGCCTTGGCAGCAAGGTGTCGGAATCAGTTGCGGCGATGGCATTCTTCCAGGCTTTCGTGAGCATTGCGCTTGCTCTTGACGGGGTGGGAGCCGCATCTCCAATAATAGGGCTTGTGGTTGGCAACCTCGCAGGAACTTCCGCTGCGATGTATTTCCTATATAGGGCGGGCATACGCCTGGTAAGGCCAAGCGCCGAGGGCATGAGGAGGATATACCGTTTCGCTTTCCCGATAGGGGTATCGAACATCTTCGGGCTGGTGGTGAGCAACCTTGGCCTGATAATACTAGGAATCGTCTCTACAAGCGTTGTCATAGGCAATTTCGGGGTTGCTTCGAGGGTGGGCTACCTTATAGACATAGTGACGGGATCGATGAGCATATCGATACTGTCGCTCTTTTCATCGGCGCTAGGAAGAAGGATGAAGAGGTCTGCAATAAACAGATTCTACAACTATGCGACGTATTACGCGCTGCTCGCCGTGGCGCCTGTTGTGGTAACCGTAGTAGCGCTCGCCAAGCCTTTCTCGTACACCGTGTTTGGAAGCGGATACTCGATAGCGCCGCTGTTCATAGCGCTTCTGGGCTTGGGCAGCATAATCTCGATAATAGGAGGGTACATAGGCCTTCTTTTCATAGCTGCGGGAAAGGTGAAGAAGTTCCTGAAATATGCATTCCTGATATTCGTTCTTGAATTCATTTTCGTTGTCCCGCTTGTCTCTTTCGAAAAGGGCTTTGGGCTCGCGCTTGGGCTATTCATAGCTTCGCCGATAATAGCGGACGCTGTTCTCATATTTGCAGGAAAGCGCGTGTTCGGCGTTAGGACTGATTTCTGGAGACTGGCGCGGGTGGGCGTTGCAAACGTGGCAAGCATAGTAGTGCCTGTGCTGATAGAAGCGTTCTCCGGATTCAACTACATCGTCGTGCTTCTTCTCTCGATACTCTGCGTTATAATAGTATACCCTGCTGCGCTCTACGCCGCAGGCGCTGCGCGCTCGAACGACATATCGCTTGTCAGCGAGGCCACCTCGCAGATACCCCTGGTCGGGAGATTCATAAAGCTCATCGAGAGGTACTTCATTGCAATACAGGGCGCTTTTGGCGGGAGCAATGGTAAAAGGTAGAAGCATTAGGATGTTCATTGCAGTAGACATTCCAGAGGAGGTATCCCTACGGATAATAGGCATCCTTGACGGGGTTGGGGAGCACGGGGCCAGAGTTGTGGGGAAGAATGGGATGCACGCTACCCTCGCGTTCTTCGGCAGCATAAATGAGAAGCAGCAGGACTTGCTGTGCGGCATACTCAGCAATGCAGTATTCCGGCAGTTCGAAGTCGTACTTTCAGGCTTCGGCTTGCTGGGACGCGGAATCGTCTATGCGAAAATAACCGAGGGGGCATCGGAGCTCGGCGCGATATCGTCAATGCTGAAATCCGCTTCCAGAGATGCAGGGATAGATGTGGATATGAGG
>JAJZWO010000043.1 GCA_021846635.1 Microcaldota archaeon
CGCCAGTCACAGTGTCGAAGGCCACCACAGTTCCGACAACCGTAAATGCAAAGCCTTACCCGGGATCTGATGAGGGAGTGATAGCTGCAATTGTCGTGATAATAATAGTAGTTGCGGCGGTGGCAATCTTCGCTTTGAGGAAGAAGAAGTGATTATTCGGGCACCTTTTTTCTTTGTGCCTTTCTTTCGTTGGAACTTTGCATTAGGCGGGACCATAGCGTGGTCCGTTTTATCACAGGAGTGAAAAAGCTTGATATGGGCCTCATGGCCCATCTGGTAAAAAAGAGTCTATTTTTGCGAGATCCTCTTCAGACAGATTTATGCTTCCGGATTCTACATTCTGCTTTGCATGCTCCGGATTCGACGCTTTTGGTATGGCGACAACGTTGGGCTTTGACACAAGCCAGGCGAGAGCCACCTGGGATGCGCTGATGCCGTATTTCTCGCCTATTTCACTGAGCATTGCGCTTATTGGCGCATATCTTTTTGCGAATATTGCACCGCGGGCAAGAGGGCTGTATGCAATTAGCGTTATGTGGTTGTCAGCCATATACTTGGACAGACCATTCTCCGGACTGCGAACCAGTATGCTGTATTCTATCTGGTTTGAAACTATGTCGTTTGATTTCAGCGCTTCCTGGGCTTCTTCAAGCTCCTTCACATCAAAATTGCTTACCCCGATATATCTTATCTTGCCCTCTTCGACAAGCTGCTCCATCGCAGCCATTGTTTCGGCTATTGGTATTGACTTGTTTGGCCAGTGCAACTGGTAAAGGTCTATCTGTTTGACTCCAAGGCGCATCAGGCTTGAATTGCACGCTTTTATCACGTCATCTTTGTGAAAATTGTGCGGTGAAACCTTTGTGGCTACGAACGTTTTTGAGCCTTTTATTGCCTCTCCTACTAGTTCCTCTGTGCCGTACATCTCTGCTGTGTCGACGAATGCAGCATCGTTTGAAATTGAGTACCTTATTCCGTCTATCTCCTTCTGGCGCTCGGAGCCGAGCTTCCATGTGCCTATGCCTATCACAGGAAGCTTCTCGCCAGTCCTGCCAAGCTCCTTAAACTTCAAAGCCACACCTATTTTTATTATGCTGGCGAAATTAATAAAGCTGGTGTCTTAGTGGTGCAATACATAGTAAAGGCTTCCGATAGATTTGCAGGTGCATTGAGGTCTGAGCTGGGCGGATGCAGAAGGCTTGGCACTGACACCTATATTTATGAGGGGAATATGCCTGAAGACCCCATATTCGTGCACAGTTCGTACAGGATAGACGCAAAATGCAGTTTGGATTTTGATGCCATAAGTAAAGCGCTTGCAGAATTGATTCCAAAGAACAAGAGCTTCGCGATAGAATGTCAGCTTGTCGGAAAGAGAGGCGCGGGGCGTGCATCTCTCGGCTTCGGCAGCAGGGAGATAGAGGTGCGCACAGGCAAGCTGCTCGAGGATTCGGGCTTTATCGCAAATCTGCACAACCCCGATTTAGTTGCAGTGATCGTCGCAGTAGGCAATACTGCTTATATCAGCGTTTTGGAAGGGGCAATAAGAAAGGAACATAACATAAAGGAATACCTGAACAGGGCCGAAAAGAAATTCATAGATGCGTATATGGTGTTCGGGCTGCACGGCTTTAGGATAAGGAATGCGCTTGACATAGGCGCCGCTCCGGGGGGCTTCAGCAAAGCGATGGCTGAGCTTGGGATATCGGTCGTTTCTGTAGATCCTGGCATGATGGATCCTGCATTGGCAGGGATAGCGAAGATAAGGCACGAGAGGGTTAGGGCGGAAGATTTTAGGACAGACAGAACTTTCGACCTGATAACAGACGACATGAACATGCATCCAGAGCAGTCAGCCAGAATAGCTGCTTCTTTTTCGAAAAATCTAGAAGAAGGGGGCTTGCTTCTCATGACGGTTAAGTGCCCGACAAGAAACCCAATCAAGTATATGGAGGCTGCCATGGGCGAGCTTGAGGGAATTTTCAGGAACTTCAGATTCAAGCATCTTAAATCCAACAAATCGGAGGTTATGATGCTCTGCGAGAAGGCTTAACCCATTTTATACATTTGCTTTTTTGTTAGGTATTATAAACCTTTTGCAGCAGTAAAAGCTGTTTATATCCTTTATGAGTATCCTAAAGTGTGATAGAATGCCAATGCCAAAGAAATTTTCCTTTGCATGCAAGGATATCGGGATGAGCTGCGGGTTTGAAGCCAACGCAGAAAGGAAGGAGGAGCTTATGGGAAAGATAGCTGAGCACGCCAGGTCCGCCCACAACATAAACAAGATAGATTCTGAGCTCCAGAAGAAGGTAGAGAAGGCAATAAAGCAGAAGTAACAGTTATTTTTCCCTTTTTTTCTCTTTTTACAAATCTTTTTAGTTTTAACAGGCGCAAACAGAGGTAGTGATTATATGGGAGGAATGCCGGCTGTGCTAAAACAGAAGATGGAGAAGCAGGGCTACCATTTTGTGGGCAAACACTCCGCAGTGAAGATATGCGAATACACTGCAAACGGGCTCAGAGGCGGCACGCTGTGCTACAAATACTCTTTTTACGGAATAAGAAGCTGGCAGTGCATACAGTCGACCCCCGCCATAGGGTGCGATATAGGCTGCAAATTCTGCTGGAGGCTCATACCTGAGGAAATAGGGATAAACTGGAACGAGCTCAACGCTGTCGGGGAATGGGACGACCCCGACTCGATAGTTGAGGGCATGATAAGGGAGCAGCGGCGCATAGTGAGCGGCTACAAGGCAGTAGCAGATACCGATCTAAAGATGAGGAGATGGGAGGAGGCAAATTCGCCAAGGCACGTAGCGATAAGCCTTACAGGTGAGCCTACTTTCTACCCGAAGCTCGGCGCGCTGATACGCAGCTTCCACAGTAGGGGAATAAGCACTTTTCTGGTCAGCAATGGCACCCTCCCAGAGGCAATAAGAAAGCTGGACCCTCTTCCCACACAGCTCTACATATCGCTTCAGGCGCCTGACGAGGAATCGTATATTGAAGTCACAAGGCCCAAAATAAAGGGCACCTGGAATAGATTTCTAGAGTCGCTTTCGATGTTGAAAACGCTCAAAACGAGGACAGTGCTGCGCATGACGCTGATAAAGGATCTGAACATGAAGAATCCTGAAGGCTATGCAAAGCTGATAAAGCTTGCAGGAACAAATTATGTGGAGGTAAAGGGCTTTTCGTTCGTTGGTGGTGCGAGAGGCGACAGCAGAGGGCTTTCGCTGCAGAGCATGCCAAACCACGCTGAGATTAAGGAGTTTGCTGCAGAGCTTGCCGAGAGAACTGGCTACATAGTTACTGCCGAGCACATGCCGAGTAGAATAGTTCTGCTGTCGCGCGATGAGGAATCAAAAAGGAATAGGATAATAGACTTTTCTAAGATTGCCTAGTTTTAGCTGTTTTCCTTAATGGCGAAGGCTTGTACTTGATGTGGTTCTCGGAGCCGCATGCAAGGCATTTGTATGAAATGTAGTTTTTGCTCTGGACCGCGCGCACAGTGCAATTTATTCCGGGTATGAGAGGTATGCCGCATCCTGAGCACACCGACACCTTTATCCTTCTAGGCAGCCTTACCTTGTAGTGTTCTGATATGCGCTTCATGCTGCTTGCATAGCGCTTTGCTGCGCCGGCATCGCCGCTCATTAGTGCGTCAGACGCGAGAAGGAAAAGCTTTTCTATACGCTCAGATGCAATTTTCTTCACTACTGGTTTGCTTTTCAGCGAATCACTTGATTCCTATGTGCTCTAGGAGCGCATGCATTGCCTCCTCCAGCTCTGCGCCGCTCATAGTTATTACGCTATCAGATATCTCTATGTGCTTCTCCGACGGTATGCCGTGAAACATGGCAACCATTTTCCTAGTTTCGGCATCTTTGGGAACAGCTATCTGCCTTCCTTTTATGATGTTTGCTCTTGCCAGGATCTTGGAGGCGTTCCCTATCGAAACTACCCTTTTCTTCATATGCAAGAAGAGATTTATCAGGTCGAGAAGAGGTCTGAAATCGTAAATTTTGTAATCTTCTATGCCCTGGCCGTCGATAAGAATTATGCCGTCGTAATCGTCGGGATTGGCTTTGTTTGTGTTAAGGTCTATCTTGGCTATTGCTCCGTGTGCGCCTATTGAAGAGCCTGATTTTGTATAGCTGCTGGTTGAATACTTTACGCCCCATCGCTCCAGAAAAAGCCTTACCTCCTTGAGGCTCTCGTCCCTGAAATCCTTTGGTGGCACAAAGATTAGGAAGTTCATTCCAACACGCCATTGCACACTTAATTCTCCATGTACGGAGCCAGATAGTAAGATACGGTCGCGTCGCCTATGCTGTAGTCCACCTTGACAGGCTCCTCCGTCTTCATCGATATTGTTATCGCGGAATTTGATGGGCACGGTGCAACCATCTTGCTTAGGTATTCTAGGTTAAATGTGGCATTCGCTCCTTTTGAGACCTCAAGCTTCTTTATGAATTCTGCTTTATCTAAATGCTCTTCCTCCAGCTCGCCGAGCTCGCCCTTGGCTATTATCATGAATGTGCCTTTGTCTGCCTTCAGGCCTATATACGATGAGAGCAGTGTCGCATCCTTAAGTATCTCCTTGAAAGAGTCGCCCTGAACCTCTACGAAAGAGTCAAACGTTATGTTTGGCTCCTTGTTAGAGTCGTGCCTTACCTCTATCATAGGGAGTTTGTATTTTCTCTTGCTGTTCTCCCCGGCGAATTCAAGCACTACCTTGTTGTCGGCTTCCTTCATGGTAAGGCGCTCGTTGGACCTAGAGCTGGCAAGTATCTTGCTCAGGTTGTCTAGGTTAAGGCCTACAGTAGCGCTCTTGTCAACATTGTACTTCGAAAATGCCTTGTTTGGTATGAAGAACGACACCATGCTTATTCCTGAGGGATCCATCGCCTTCAGGCTTATGCCCTCCTTGGTTATATTGAATGAGCCCTCGTCTATGAGGCTGTTTATTGCATCAACGCAATTTCTCCAGTATTTGGCGTCATCTATTTTTATTTCAAACATGCAATCACGTAAGATTAGTAATACTATTTAACTGCTAAACAAATAAAAAGATTGTGAAACGACGGATTTAGGCTCAAGAAACATATTTATATCTGGTACGCAGCAACCATCCTAATGGAGGACCAGAAAACCTGGAGCGGGATGCTCAGGAGAGAACGGACGGAGAAGCGGCCAGGAATGGCAGAGGTGGCAGCTTACAAGGCAATAGACATAAGGACAGCCAAGGACTACAACCCGGCCCAGGAAGCGCTGCTAAGGTATGCAGCTAAGAGTAAAAGCAGGCTTACAATAAGGAAAGCCGAAATGCTTACAGAGGCCCAAAGAGCAGAAAAGAGGAGAAAGCTGCTAATCCTCGTACTAAGGGAGCTTGCTAACAACTGATTGATGGGCCTGGAGAGATTTGAACTCTCGACCTACGGCTTATAAGACCGCCGCTCTGACCAGGCTGAGCTACAAGCCCACCCTTGCATATTTCACTTCAAGCTATTTATTGGTTTTGTAGCGTTTAATCTGGCATTTGGTAATCATTCTTCACGTAAGAGGGCTTTGCAATGCTTGGTGGGAGGCTGCCCGTAAAGTTGTCCAATGCAAATATCCTTATCGGGTATGTGCCGTTTATGTAGTTTATGCCTGTGGCGTTGGAGGGGTAGGGCTGGTTGAACCCTGGCAACGACCCGAGTATGAAGCCCCTGTAGAAGTTAGAGCTGTAGAACAGAGACGGGGCGTTGGTTATTGTTGAGTTGCTGCCGTTTGGAGTGTAAATCATCAGGTACTCTAGGTACGGCTGGTTGTTCGGGCCCGTTACCTCCCCTACTGGGTTGTCACCTGCTATATAGGCGTTCATTGGGACACCCTTGGTGTTGTAGATGCGCACAGCTCCAGTACTGCTGACGCTCGACACGTCCGCGCACACTGTCTCGTTGACCAGGCTGTTGCCTACCACCAGGAATGTGCTTGCATATTCTGTGGTGCTGTTGGATATCGAGCAGAATGAGCTTACGCTGGTGCTCGACGATGTCGGTATTATCGCTGACAGAGGCACGAGTGCGTATTCGGGGTCATGTGCTATTTCGCACTGCGAGTTGCCTAGCGCGTATGGCACGGGAGGCGATTGCGCATGGCCTTCAGCTATGGCGAACGCCCTCGAGGTCTCGTTGACGTATACGCACGCGAGGAAGTCTAGCGCGCCCCACTTCTGTACGAGCCCCTGGTCCATCACGACGTATTTTGTCTGGTTGGTATTCATCATGTTTGCCAGTGCGGATGGGCCGAAACTGTCATTTTGGCTTAGCACAAAACCGGCTGCCACTGCCTGGTCCTCCTGCGGCTGGGCGTTGTCGCCCCTTGTGACGGTATGCGAGTTTCCGAACCAGTTTATCCAG
>JAJZWO010000044.1 GCA_021846635.1 Microcaldota archaeon
TGCTTGGCATAGCGATTGTTGTATGGAAGCGCGTAAGCAGGGACATAAACGCAGTGGGTGTTTGAATGCTAGATGGCATATTTAGAAACCTGAAGATGTACAATGCGTCCCAGAAGGTGCTTTGGAAGGATATAGCAATTTACAGGACGCAGTTCATTGTCTGGATATTCGTTTTCATGATGAGCACTGTAGCCAGCGTAGTCACAATAACGATAATATACGACGTATCAAGCGGCGTTGCAGGATGGAGCTATTACCAGGTGCTGCTGATTAGCTCGCTGGCCAACATAATGATAGGGATAGTATTTTACAACATATCGCCCCAAAGGCTGGCAAGGACAATGCGCAACGGGCAGTTGGACCAGCGAATACTCAAGCCGTACAACCCCATCGTTACAATGCTGTCGCTTTACGGCACCAAGACATCCATCGGCTCGGTAATAAGCGGTGCATTGGTCTTTGGATATGCGGCTTACATGGCAGGCATAAGCACAATAGCCCTTTTCGAAATGCTGCTTATATTCGCTTTAGGGGTTGTTTCGCTGATAATGTTCATTCTTATGGTTACGGTATTATCTTACGTTCTTTTCAACAGCGCAGGATACATGCAGTGGGTTGCAAACATAGCTTCAAGGGCAGCACAGTATCCGCTTACCATATACGGGCTCCCAGGAATACTGCTGTTCACAGTCGGATTGCCCATCGGCCTTGCAGCATTCTACCCGTCTGCGTTGATCTTCGGAAAGATAGGCCCTGCATTGGTAATGCTTGTGGTTGCGATCGAAGCCTTTATGATAGCTGTTTATTATTATGCCTGCAAGTGGCTTACCAAGAAGTACAGAAGCGGAGGCGGCTGAAAATAAATTCCGCCAATAACCCAAGTGCAGTCAGAACAAAAGGAATATGAATTGCAAAGAGCTTTGTTATTTCGACTTTTTGCGAACCTCCTTATGCCTTGCAGAGCCAGCAGTTTCATCTTCTGTCAGTTCTTCCTTCTGTTCGTTAATTTCATGCTGCTCTTCCTTTATCTCTTTCTTTTCGACCTTTATCTCTTCTTCCTCTATGTACACGAAGTACATTGAAACTGCTATGGCTGCTATGGCTATGATGGAAGAAACAAGCGCAAGGTTATTGCTTTCGTAAAGTATTGAAAGAATGGCTATTATTACGCCTAGGAGTCCTATTGTCGAAATCAGGTATTCTTGACTTTTTTTCATAAGATCACCTTATCTTTTTCCCGCACGCCTCAAGCTGCCGAAAGCTGCTGTAGATGCCGAAGTTACCACGACAGCGACTGCAGCAGTGTCCCTGGTATTTTTTTCTTCCTGCTGTTTTTTATTGTTGTTTGTTTGCGGAGCCTGATTTATCGTGGTTGTCGGAACCGTTGTTGATACTGTTGTAGTTGTATGGATAGTTGTTGTAGATACTGTAGTCGTTTGGGTAGATGGGCTGCTATGGTGCTGCGGTATTGTTGTGGTGGTTGTCGTATTTATGGTTGTTGTAGTTAGATGCCCACCACCAGTTGGCAGTTTTTGGATTATTGATATATTCATGCTTGCAGGGAAATAGAAATCAAGATAACAGTTGGAATTTCCCTTGTAATATTCATACAAACTTACATATGAGCTGTAATTACCATAATATTCGATTCCTGAAAGCGGACCAGCAGGAAGGTTGCAGGCATATACGCTTTGTACTTTTGCTATTGCGGGAAGGTAGTTACCGTTGTAATCAGTATATGCACCAACGTAATAGAAGCCCGAATATCCCCTCGGGATTTTGCCGGTTAGATTAAGCGGCTTATAGACTTCTACGCTGACGTTATTGTATTCCAGAGTCTGGTTGCGAATCTTGCTGGCCGTAATATTTGCCAGTACTGCATTTTGGATTATCGAATTTGTATCCAAAGACGACTGGTTTACATTACCGCCATAATAACATTGTGCTGGATAGAACGTTATAGTTAAATTGCCGGTTATGTAGGAAGGGCCTACATTCTGGCAGTTGAGGGTTATCCCATTAGTGAATGATTCTTGGGAAGAGTTTACGTCTGTTATATTTATTACCTTTGTCTGCACGCTCTCGTTTACAACCACGTTTCCATTAAGGAATATTTCAGTGGATATTTTATACGGGTGCTGCGGGGCCACTGCAAGTATTGAAAGATTTTGGCTTATGTAGTTTGTGGCATTTCCTATGAGGCCGTACAGGTTCAATATTGTATTGTGCCTTATGCTCCTGCTATATCCGAAGCAAAAGTAGTCTGAATCGCTTCCGTTCGAATAAGGCGCAGTGCAGTTAAGCTGAAGGCCGTCGGCCGAGTCGTTAAAGGAAAATAAGTAGTAATCCGTAGTATTTATTTTCGACAGCACAGTTATGTTGGCTGTTGTTAACCCATACCCTGAAAAGTTTGTAATAACGTTGGCGTAATAGCTGCCAGCGACTATATTCGCAGGGAAATAAGCAGATGATATCCCAAAAAGGAGAATAGATAATAGCACAGTCAGGGTCATTGCGTGCTTTATTATCAATTTAATCATCCTTCTCAAATCACGTCAAAGCCGGAATATAAATAAAGAAAGCGCACCGTCAAAATACGGTGCAACTATTAATTTACTGTATTCAGTTGTTTACCAAAGCCCTGCTGCTTGCTACTGCCTTTATTGTAAAGTTCAACGATCCGTCGTAAGCGCTTGGCACTACGAATCCTATGACAGAGCTGGGCTGCACTCCGGGCGCATAATACCTAAATGCATTTGCAGGTATTGATGGCATCCCTACTTGAGGAGTGTTGGCAGTGCCAGCAAAGTTTGACTGGTTGGGCAGATAGTAGTACTCAGAATTTAAAGATGTGGAATTGTATGCTTCTCCACCAATCCAGTTTGTAACCGTTATAGTATTAGCTGTAGGATTTAGGTAGCTGTTTGCAGGGACGTTGTAGGTATAGAAGCCGCTAGTTATCGTACCGTTTTGAAGGCCGTTAAGGATATTAAGGAAGTTTCTGCTGTTCATGTACGCTTGCAACAGCGAATTTGCTTCATTTACTGTATTTGTTGGGACTATTCCATTAGGCACATAGGAACTTGATCCGCTACCCAAAAAGTATACGTCTATCGGAAGCATGACGTTTGAAGTGGTGGTTTCGCTTATAATGTCAACCAGCGTCGAATTTACCTGCCTGTTTGCGTTGTTTGTGGTGTTGACCTCATATATTATTGCATTGTCCCCATATACTTGTATAGTATTGCTAACAGAAGAGGCAGAGTTGACTATCAGAGTATTGAAAGTTCCTGAAACGTAATTTCCAGTATAAAGGGATATGCTTATCGGCGGCAGGACGTTTGCGGGTTGCACTACCTGTGCTACTACTGCGTTGTACACTACAAGCGTTGTTGCGGCAGTCGCGGACACGAACAGTATTGACATCAAGGCCCAGACAGGTATTGACAGCTCCCCGAACCTTATTGCCTCTCTTTTCCAAATCGAACCCTTATTGGTTTTGCTTCTCATAGTTTTCACCGATGTGTTGCACAAAAGCCAAATCCGCAAATCACAAGGACTAGCTAAATTTATGTTGGATTGAATATACTAAATATATAAAGGTATACTACGGCTTTCAGTTGTTTAAATATCCATCACATTGCAACTACTGCGTCTTTCTTTGGGGTCCTAGCTTTTTTTGATAGCAGTAATGGCATTATGAGAGAAAGAATTATTGTGCCAACCAGAACCACAGTGTAAAGGCTGATTGATATTATTCCGCTCTGGAGAGCCAGGGTGGCTATTATTATCCCAACTGCACCCCTGCTTCCGAGTATGCCTATGGATTCCTTGCTGCTTATTCTTGAAAGACGGTTCTTCGATACGAAATAGTTCAGGGTTCCTCCGACTACTGCGCTTATTACTACCATGGATACTAGGATTTCAGTATAAGTAAGCGAAGGTACTGCGAAGTCCAACCCTGCGATGCTGAAGAAAACAGGTATGAAAAAGCTGTCATTAAGCCTCCTGAACGTATTTTCCAGTATTCTGGTGGTTTTTGACCCGACAGTAGTTTTATGCACCAGCATTCCGGCGAAAAGAGCGCCGAGCACATAGGTTATTCCTATAAGCTGCAATATGGCAGCTATTATCAGGCTAAGAATTATTATTATGGCGAAAACTACCGCTTCCTCCTTCGCTTTTATCATCCTCTCGAAAAATCCCCTGATCTTCGCATCGTGGTATCTGAGGGTCCTATCCACATAGAGCAGTGCAGCAATGAATACTATTATGCTTATTATTACGCCAGCCAAATGCGATGCCTTCAGCGCTGCGGCAAGAACTACAAAGGCCAGTATGTCGGTCATTATGACTCCGCTAAGTATCCTTTTGCCGTCCTCCAAATTTATCATAGCATATCTGTATACAAGGACTGAGATTATTGATATGGAAGGAACGCCTATTGCCACTGCGGTTATGACTCCGGCAGCTACGCCAAGATGAAAGACAAAAACAGCTATTAGTGCCATTATCGTAACAGGTATTACGAATGAGGAAAATGTGAAGGATGTTGCGCTTTTGAGGTGGTTGGTGAGCACTTCGGTCGTTATCTGCAAGCCTATGAAGAGCAGTATGAAGAATATGGCAACTTCTGCTATTCCGGAGAGCACTGACGAAGGCTGCACTATGCCAAGTATGGCTGGGCTCAGTATCATGCCCGCTATTATCTGCCCTACTATCTCGGTTACACCTATTCTCTCAAAAAGCTTGCCCAGTATGGTTGAGAGCGAAAGCAGAAGCAATAGTGCTATTAATATTTCCACAATCGATTTCTTTTGTGAAGCTATTTAAAAATAGTGTGTATTCATGCAGCGTAGTTTAATATTAAACCATCCTGCAAAAAGGTTAAAAAGGTTTATTGGATAATTCATATGCTTTCTACAGGGCATAATATGAGCGAAAAAGAGATAAGGTCAACGAAGGACATAGAGGTCCCGGAAAAGCTTATAGATCAGGTAATCGGGCAGACGGGAGCCATAGCTATAATAAAAAAGGCCGCGAAGCAGAGAAGAAACGTTTTTCTGGTTGGGGAGCCGGGAACCGGAAAGACCATGCTCGCACAAGCCATGTCGGAATTGCTCTCAGTCATGGATCTCGAAGACATACTCGTATACAGGAACATGAATGACGAGAACGTCCCAATAATAAAGACCGTCAAGACCTACACCAACCAAGAGGACAGGAAGAAGCACCTCGATGGCCAGGGCAGGCAGATAGTGCAGAAGGAGCGCATTAGTGCCAGGGCAGCGCTCGGAAAAACGACATCTCTCGTGACCCCAATAGTATTTATTCTTGTAATAGCGCTTCTGGCGCTTTCGCTGAGCGGGCTGATAAAAGGCTACGACATAATAGTCCTGGCCGCACTCATACTTGGAATAATGATTTTCGGCTCTGTGTTCCTGTTCATGGGCGGGCTTACAAGGCGCGTTGGCATGCCGGGAATGAACGACGCAAACGAACCGAAGCTTATAGTCGACAATACAGGAATGGACCATGCACCGTTCATAGACGCCACAGGCTCCAAGGCAGGAGCACTTTTCGGTGACGTCAGGCACGATCCGCTTCAGACCGGTGGGCTGGGTACTCCTGCACACTTGAGAGTCGAAAGCGGAGGAATACACAAGGCGAACAAGGGGGTGCTTTTCATAGACGAGATATCGAGCCTTGACCCTAAATCCCAACAGGAATTGCTTACCGCGATGCAGGAAAAGAGGTATTCGATAACCGGGCAGAGCGAAATGAGCTCAGGAGCTCTGGTAAGAACCGAGCCGGTTCCGTGCGACTTCATACTCGTGGCTGCAGGAAACCTTCAGGACATACAGCACATGCACCCGGCGCTTAGATCAAGGATAAGGGGATACGGATACGAAGTATTCATGGAGTCTACGATGCCAGATACGCCGCAGAACAGGAAACAGCTGATGCAGTTCGTAGCTCAGGAGGTCAAGAAGGACGGAAAGATACCGCCATTTGATGCGAGTGCGCTTGATGCAATAATAGAGGAGGCCAGGAAAAGGGCTGGCAGGAAGGGCAGATTGTCGCTAATACTTAGGGACCTTGGTGGACTCATAAGGGCTGCAGGAGACATTGCGGTTGAACGCGGTCAAAGCGAGGTTACTGCCAAGGACGTGGAGTCCGCAAAAGCGCTGTCCATGCCGATAGAAGCCCAGGTAGTTTCACAGCAGATAAATTACAGGAAGGATTATCAGGTATTTACAAACAAGGGATATGCAATAGGCAAGGTGAACGGGCTTGCAGTTGTCGGCTCTTCGATAATGACGGCAG
>JAJZWO010000045.1 GCA_021846635.1 Microcaldota archaeon
TCTCGGTGTCTGTTTCGGAGAGCTACAGCGTAGCTATCAATATATAGCTTTCTGTGTTAAATAATAACGCTTCACCTTACAGAGTGTTTTGAATGGCTAGGATGCATACGAAGAAAAGGGGCAAGTCAAAATCAAGAAAGCCCATACTAGACAGCTCCACCTTCGGCAAGGGCGCCGGGGAGCTCTCGAAAGAGCAGATAGAGAACATAATAATAGATTATGCGAAGCAGGGCACGAGCCCTGAGATGATAGGCGAGCTGCTGAAGAAGAAGCACGGCGTCATGTACCCTCGCCAGGCCCTCGGCATGCGCATGAAGGACTTCCTGAAAGAAAAGGAGCTCCTCAATTCGATCCCGTCTGACATGCTCAACCTGATGAAGAAGAGCGTCAACATGAGGAAGCACCTACAGTCCAACAAGCAGGACGTCTATGGCACCATAAGGCTGAAGAGGGTGGAGGCCAAGATATGGAGGCTTACCAAGTACTACATAAAAACAGGGGAGCTCGAGCCAAAATGGAGGTACGACCCGAAGACGGCAGAGCTTCTCATAAGAGGAAAATCGTGATATCATGGCAGTTCAAAGAGGAGTAGACAAGTGGAAGCTCAAGAAATGGTTCTCGGTGTACGCGCCGAAGATGTTCAACAGCGAGCTGATAGGAGAGATACCCGCATCTTCCGAAAAGGCGGTGGCTGGAAGGAACCTCACTGTCGGGCTTGACCAGCTTACGCACAACCCTTCAAACGCGTTCACAAACATGGTATTCAAGATAACAGAGGTCAACGGCGAGTCAGCCTCAACGAAGCTGGTCAGGATGGAGCTGATGTTCAGCTACATAAGGTCGCTAGTCAGGAGGTACAGGAGCGTCGCATACTCCGTCGTAACTCTCAACTCGAAGGACGGCAAGAGCGTGACTGTGAAGCCGCTCATCGTGACTTCAATCAGGACAACCAGGTCAAAGATCGTCGGGATAAGGAAGGAGGCCGAGCAGATAATAAAAGAGTTCATATCCTCAAACGATTCCGACGCAATAGTGTCTGCTGTAATCGAAGGCAAGGTCCAGGCTGACCTGTCTGCAAGGCTTAAGCACATAACGCAGATAAACAAGGTCGAGATAAGGAAGCTCGAGCTCGGATGACGCTTCTACGGTGTTCAGTTGTACTGGGCTGCGATATACGCGCTGTTTCTCTACCCGACAATATACATTTTCCCAGCATATGCAGCCAACGGCGCCCCCGTAATATTCGGAGGCGGGAAGCCTCTCGACATGAAGCGCAAGTTCATGGGAAAGAGGATATTCGGAGACCACAAGACAGTCAGGGGCACGGCATCCAGCCTGGCGTGCGGCGTCATCGTCGGGGCGATATACTATCCCTTCCTGCACTACATGCTCCCGATAGCTGTGATGCTTACCGTTGGCGCAAACTTCGGCGACCTGCTCGGCAGCTTCATAAAGAGGCGCCTCGCATTCAAGCCCGGGAAAAGCTTCCCCGTGATGGACCAGTACGGGTTCTTCATATTCGCGCTCCTGTTCTCCTTCTGGCTGGGGCACATTCCGGGAGCGTACGGGCTGGTCTTCCTTGTCATCCTAACCGGGGCAATGCATGTCCTCACAAACATCGGAGCGAACAGGCTGAAGCTGAAGGAAGTTCCGTGGTAGCACCGGCATATGCTGCTTTTCAGTGCGTTCATTGTGCTGTATTCATCTCCAATCCCGTATAAGCAATTACACCTGGACTCGCAGCAACGCTTATAAAACCATACTGTAATGCATACTCGTTAAACTAAAAGGTGAAAGCAATGGGAGGGTTTGGAGGCAGCGGAAGTTGAACGTGCGTTCCTGCACCTGTTTTGCCGTATTGCAATGCAGGAAATAGGCGCGAGATAGGCACCATCATCGATTTTTATGACAGTGCGGAGTAAAAATACCCACGTTTATGCGTCATGTAATGCTATCTTTCTATACAGACTTTTGATTTGCTGCTTCTAATCGCTTCAATTTGCTGACACGATAATCCTATTGCATTGTCTGCAGCTTCCGCTTGATACCTCTCCTAATCCTCAGTTTTTGCAAGTTCCCTAAGAACCTCTGCAGGCTCCGATTCCTCCGTATCGATCCGCCTGTAGCCTATGTCGCCAAGAAGCACGTCAGTTATCACAGATGCGTTCTGCTCCGTCCCCCTTACCCTAGCGTCGAGCTCCTCCCTAAGCGATTCAAGCCCGCCCTGCTCATATACGGGAGCTATGAGCACGGTGCCGTACGGCGAGGACGTATTTCCGATGTAGGCAAATTTGTTTACAGGGTACCCTTTATCCTCTATTATCTCTGCGAGGCTCTCCTCCCTGTATCTGATGAACTTCAGCATGTCGTTCTGCTTGAGGTATATGAACGCGGAATACAGATTCTGCGGCTTCGTCATCACTATTGTGGTCCTTTCTATCGTTCCGTTCTCTACCAGCTTATCGTACGTATACCTGGCGCTCCCAGGGTTGAGCCCGTATCTTGAGTCTATGCTCGCGAAGTTTGTCCCGGCGTCCAAGCACATCTCCTTAAGCACTGCGTATTCCGATCTTGTGAGCTGGCCGGGCAGCCTCCTCGGATTCTCCCTCGACCTTACCCAGACCTTATCCTTGAGCATGTCGAAGAACCTTCCCCTCGTAGGTATGAACCACCCTGCCGGGCCTATCAGGTAGCCTATGTTCCATTCCCCTGGGAATCCGTCGAATATGGGGCTTGATCTCATCCTGTATATCATATCCTCAAGCACCATGGTGCTCTCTGCAACTACAAAAAGCACTATGTCAAGACCCCCTGTAAGCAGCAGGGCTATCTGTATCCTGGGCTCATCGTCGAAAAGCCTGCGAAGCGCCATTCTGGGGGGCATGCCGGACTGGAACTTCACCGTCACTATGTACCTTGAAAAGTTGAACGTGTAGGGCCTTATCTCTATGGTCCTTTTTATGCCATAAGTCCTCCCGAGCCTTCTCGCCATATTGTCCAACGAGCTTTCAGAGACGCCGAACTCTTTTGCAATGCTGCTTAGGCTCGCCCTCGAGTTCATGCTGAGCGAAGTCAGTATCTCAACCTGCATCCTGCTAGGAAACTTTGCGTTGTGCGCCCTGAATTCCTCCCTCCCATATTTCTCCGCGAGCAGCTCCCCGAGGTTCTTCGCCTTTGAGCCGCTGTACCTGCTCCTCGCAGCCTCGAATTCGCCTGAAGGAAGCATGCGCCCAATGTAGAATGTCTCCAGCTTCCTTCTCCCATCCGCTTTCACGTACGTGTATTCGTAGAAGTAGTACGTTCCGCGTATTAGTGTTACGCGTATGCTGTACGGAGTAGACCTTTTCAGCTCAGCAAGCTTGGCCCTGGCATGCCCTGTCAGCGCCATCAGCATCCTGCGCGGCATATAACCATTATTATATTATTACATCCACATATTTTAATATGTGTATTACTATTCTATGTAAGATTATAAATTAACTTATTATTTAAAGTATGAATACTACCGCTGCACAATCTTCTGTGCGGCGGCATTTTCATATATGTCAGCGCACAGCAGGAAACGGCTTAAATAAAAAGAACGCCATAATACTAACAAGCAGGGTTGGGCTTCGGCGGCATATTAAACCCACAACTGAATGCCAGACCACCCAAACTCATTTTGGTTGTATCACTGCTCATGACCCCGTGCTCCCCTGCTTTTTTCTTTTTCAAAGCGCAGCGGCGCATCTGTAAGTCGAAGCCAATATACAAAAGAAGCGTGAGCTATTCTACGCAAATAGCTTCTCCTAACCCGTATAGTTAACCTTGAAGATCTCTGTGTCCTGGTTGTAGAATACCTCGTTAAGCGAGACGTTGCTCCCGGAATACGTGCAGTTCTGTATGTTGCACATGTACATCATCTTGAACATGTTGGAGTTGAACAGACCCGGAGAAACAAGCATTGCGCCGCCTATTGAGCCGTTATTTACGTCAAGCAACATGGTGTAGTTGGAGACGTTTTTCAGCCCCTCGTTGTAGTAGTTGAACTGGTCTGTCGAAGCGCTGTAAAGAAGCAGCCTGTCCAGGGGTATTTCGTATTTCCCTCCTATGCCAAGGTAGCCTATGAAGCTGCTGTTCTTGAATGTCACTGACGTAGCGTTCTTCTTGAAGATCATTATCGCCTGATACGCCCCCGGCACATCGGAGTTTAGCTTGTACTCTATCTCGGTGGAGTTGCTCGCGGAGGAAAGGCTGCTGAAGACTTCGTACCCGTAATTTGTCGCGTTGGTTATGTTGCCCTCCTCTGCTATGCCGGAGAGCTCATCCAGCCAGAACTTCCTTACCAATATGTAGTCCGGCTTATCTATCTTGTAAAGGTATTGCGTGTCAGGGCTTGAATTGAGTATATACCTGGAGAAGTTGTATATGTTGGTGGATATCTGCCCGCCGACGCTGTCCATGCTGCTGGTCCTGTTTGCCCAACCCTCTATCACAGAGCCGTCCGGCCATACTGCGAGCACGGTGGCGTTAGCAGCTGTATTGTTCTTCATCCAGGAGAGCGCTCCAAGGAACAGCGGGTTTATGTCGTCAGCCTGCACTATCTCGCTCGACTCAACGAGCGTCTGCACAAGCACTAGTATTATCAGCGCGCTTACGAGCCCGTAGTACGCGTACCTTAGGTCTATCCTTCCTATCCTCCTAATGTTAAGGTTGGTCTTGACCTTAATGCTTATGACCCTGCCTATCGCGTAGAATGAATACGCTGCGAAGATCGCTATCGGCACAGCCACAAGAGAGTTGAACCTCACGGCATTTGCCTGAAGGTATCCAGTCGCGCCGAGATACGCGGCGATCATGATGAACTCTGGCGTTATCCCGTAGCCTTTCTTGCCCTCTATCCTCTTTGAGAACAGGATGTATACCACTATGCCTATAGGCGCAAGGAAGAGCGCATACGAGAAGCTCGCCCACAGGAACGCGAACGAGGGCCTTGCAAGCTCCTCTATGCTCTTGTTGAGATGCGACTGCGCGACCACGAGCCCGTCGCCAGATGCTATCCTGAGCAGGTAGCTTCCGTAGACTATCGATACCAGAACAGTACCGACTATTATAAGTACTATTATCAACTCAGCCCTGCCAGCCATGCTTGAGGATATCCTTCCGAATGCGGATGAGGCAAAACTCTTTTTGTCCTTGTATAGATTATAGTAGTATGCGAACGCAGCTATTGCAAGCACTGGGAGGTAGAATACGAAGAAGTGGATGCTTGAGAACGCCTCCTGCACTCTCACGACGTATAAGTACATCCAGAGGTGCTGCAGCGCATACGCAACAAGCAGAGCACCAATAAGCACAATGGAACTCTTCGCCACCTTCCTGTCTGGCTTTACGTATGCGTATATCGCTATGAGGAATATGGCAAGCAGATATACTATTACTGTGAAAGGCGCTCCGTTCCATACTGCAGTTCCCACTCCAAGCACTATGCCGCTCAGCAGCGCCGATATATACATCCTTCTCCCTGGCTTCTTCACCGCTTCTATGGCAAGTATGAGCGCAACAACCATGAATATCGTTATGAACCCGTCTCCCCTGTACACCAGGGCAGCTGTCCTAGCAATGTCGCCGCTCGACACCGCGACGAAGAACATGCCAAGCAAGCCAAGCACCCTGCTCCTGTGGAAGTACTGTATCAGGAAATACGCGCCTATTGCGTCGAATATTCCGAATGCGACCGGCACGACGCGCATCACGTTGTAGTAGCTTATCCCGAAGAACTGGAGAAGCATGTACGGCACTATCGTCACGAGGTAAAGCCCGTCAGGCTCGGTTATCGGGAAATGAGTCGGGAAGCCTGATATGCTGAGGAACCTAGGTATCGCGAAGTGGTGGTAAAGTATTGCTGCGCGTATGACAGAGAAGTGGTAGAAGCCGTCCGGCTCAAAAAAGCCGGCCTTGCTAAGCAAAGTGGTCCTTCCCAGTATATCTATTATAAGTATTACGGCAATTATGCCGAAGAACACGTAGTTGTTCCTGACAAGCTTCTCAAGCGAGCTGCTTTCTCCATTTGAACTCGAGCGAGCTTCTTCAGCCGGCTTCTCACCAAGGCTGCCAAGCCTCTCCCTAAGCCTCTGCTCCACGCCCTCGTCGCTTATAGGAACCTCATCCAAGCCGGATGCACCCTCCCCTAGAACCTCAGAATCCATAAAACTTGACCCTTCTGCCCGTATGTTGAACGATAAGCAGGAAAAGGTATTTATTATGTAGCCTACTCCGCAGGAACAAAACTCAAATCCCAAGGCAAGAAAGGCAATCAATG
>JAJZWO010000046.1:0-3474 GCA_021846635.1 Microcaldota archaeon
TCGAGAAGGCGGACAAGCAGGGAGTCGAGACTACGTTCATATCCTCAGAGGGGCAGTACGGGCAGGAGCTCATACTCGGATTCAAGGGAATAGCCGCGCTGCTGAAGTACAGGCCATAATCAGGACTGGTTGAACATCTTCGTCTTCACGATTATGCCAGGAGCCAGGTTTGGCCTGTTTGACATCCTGAAATTTGTTACTGCTATGTAGTTCAGGAATGACTCTATCTGCGTGACAACGCGTATCTGCACCACCTTGCCCGTGAGGTTTATCACAGGTATGCTTGCATTCATGAACTTCGATGCCTGGGATGATGCAGTCGATATGTTCACCGTGTTGAAGTAGACGCTCTCGTAAGGCGTGCCGTTGACAAGCAGCTCGACGTATGCATAGGGGTCGTCAGTGCTCACCACCTGGAAGTTTATGAATGCCTTGCTCACCTTGAAAGGGTATGAGGTAAGGTTGCCGTAATTGTGCACCAGGTTGCAGTTTAGGGTCGAGGCCGCGTTCCCTACGGAATTGTTGTTCCACGGCTTTCCGGGATAGCAGCCCTTTGCGTTAAGGACGCTTATGTTGGATGGGTATGCGCCGAATCCTATGCCGCTGACGTTCCACCCTGTGTAAGTCCCCGTGGAGAAGTTGCCGTTGTATATGAACGGGTACACCATGTATGGGGCTTTTGTCGTAGTATTCAGTATGACCATCGAATTGGTGCATTTGGACGGGACTATCGAGCTGCCAGTCTTTATGGTGACCAGGTATTTCTGCGCAGGTCCGGTAAAGTTGCTGTAGAAAAGGGTGCAGCCGTATGAGGATGTCGAGTTGATGTAGGTAACGTTTGTGGTTAGCCCTCTTATGTTGATATGTATGCTGTTCTTTGTACCGGAAGCCAGCCACACGCCGAGTGTGCCTCCTGACCACGTGCAGTAGGATGAGACGCTGTAGTTTGGCGTATTGTTGTAAAGGGAGAAGCCGTTGCATCCGGAGACGTAGTTTATCGTTGTTGAGCGGCTGTAGTTTGGCTGCGTCACGTTAGGCTTGATCGTAGTGGTTGAAGTTGAGCTCTTAAGAAATGAGAACAGGGATAGGTTCGTGCCTCTTATCTCTATGTAGCCTATGACTGCTATTGCTATTAGTATTATGACGTAGGCAAGTATCCCTTTGTGCATGGTGGTATTATGGAAAGCAGATTTTTATCCTTATCGCAGCATCCGCCGTAAAAACAGTCAGGTAGAGTTGTACGCGGCGCCTATCTCGTAAGCTATGCCGCACTGCGCGAGGAATGAGCTCTGCCCGGAGTAGTACAGCCTGTAAGGAAGTATCCTTGTCGAATTCCCTGTGGAATTGTACTGTATGAAGACGCTGGACATGGACTTGCCGGATGCCATTGCTATGCAGCTGCTAGCCGTTGTGTTTGAATAATCGCTGACGTTGCTCCCAAGGCCATTCGGCGTATACGTGCACGACGTGTCATTGAGG
This sequence comes from Microcaldota archaeon, assembly GCA_021846635.1. Taxonomy (GTDB): domain Archaea; phylum Micrarchaeota; class Micrarchaeia; order Micrarchaeales; family Micrarchaeaceae; genus JAJZYW01. Next base: position 1,480 of record JAJZWO010000046.1, read on the forward strand.
ACGAAAAACTTGATAGCGCTGGGCGGCTTGTGCGATATGCTTGACGCCTGCATCTCCTCTATGAATGCGGCGCCGCATCCCTCTGTGGAGCTGAATACCGTTGAGTTTGTATCATAGACGTATACGCCTATCGAGTTCGCTGCTATGAAGTTCTTCTGGAACACCGGAAAAGATGTTGTTGCGACGCTTTCCTTGAGGCTGAGCTGCACGTATATCAGGTACCCTATGATTAGCAGCGCGACTATTGCAACCACTATTATGCCCATTGCGAAGCCGTTCCACTCGTTCTTCTCCGGCTTCTGCCGCTTCTTTGCGGAAGTGTTGCTGGCTGCAGCCTTCGCCCTTGCGGGCTTCTTTCCTTCCTCCTTCTTAGATGATGCCATTTCGATTACACCGGTATCAGAGCATGTCCTTTATGGCGCAGCTGCTGCCCGAAGCGATGCCGCTGTTCGCATAGAGAACGCTGCCGTAGAATCCCTTGTATATCGAGCTGGAGTTGAGCGTTGACATTACTATCACAGGGCCCTTTGAGGCGAGGTTTGCGAGGCAGGTGCCGCTTTCAAGCGAGCACGAGACGCTGGTGTTTACAGCTATGTTCTTTGAGGGGAACGCTGCCTTGAGCGCGTTTGCGCATTGTATCGTTGAGTTTGAATATGCGACGACACTTATAGTGTTGCTCGACCTGAAAGATGAAGCGAACCCGCTGAACGGCAGGAATGTATTGGCTCCAGCAGCCACGAGATAGGTCACTACAGCATAGACTATTATGATGAGGAAGATCGCACCGAATATGTACATCCATGCCATCATTGTCTTCCTTGTACGCCTTAGCTTATGCTTCTTCACAAGCGAATAGAACGTGAAGTAGTAGAACAAAGCGGCTATTACTATTCCTATTATGAGCGAAAGCAGCGCGGCAAATGCAGGCGCAGCTCCATCTCTGCCTGCTATCGACGGAGAAACTGCAGCTGCAAGTGGCGAGGCAAACCAGCTGTCAGTCCCCTTTGCAAATGAAGACAAACTGAATGGCGAAGGAAGCCTGCTTAAGTTGTCGTTTATTGCAGTCAGCTCAGCTGTGATGGTTGGTATAGAAGAGTTGTCTATACCGGCGGCTATCTGCGCGTTTACTGCAGCTTCCTGCTTCTCAAGAGCGAGAGTGGCTTTAGGGGGAGACTGGAAGTCGAGCTTGTTGGCATTTATCTTGGCGGTGTTGTTTATGTAAAGGGAGTACAGCGGTGCGTAGGCAGCAGAGAGAGATGCATACGTTGCTCCGAGCTTCTTTATCATAGATTGGATTGACGCATTTTCCTGCGCTATGTTGCTGTTTGGGCCCTCATTCATGAAGTAGCTGAAGTTGCTCTCGAGGTTTGAAAGCTGTATGTCTATCAATGGGGAGCTTACCTTCGATATGAGCGCAGAGGCGTTCTTTACTGTTGAGTTGTACAGCGGATATGTAGAATTGAGGAAGCCGTCGTACTGTGTTGTCTCCTGCTTAAGTATTACTGGCTGTACATATGTGTATGTAGCCTTTGAGGAATTGTCCGCTATCTTGCCTATACTTGTGTTTGACAAAGGCAGTGCCTCTAGGTATGCGACTTGCGAAGTTATGTTGTTGATCGCACCCTGGTCAAAGTTTGGCCTTGTACACAAAGGTGTCTCCTGGCAGTACCACGGCGAGGTTGTGAACGCCTGCAATGGCGAGCATGTCCTATATAGCGAGAAGTTGAACCCAGCAGGAGGCGGCAGGATTGTCGAGTGATTTAAGCCTGCCTTAACTGCTATCGTGTTTAATGCTGCAGATATAAGCGAGCCGTAGCCTGACAGCACATTTGAGCTGCTCAGGTTAGCTGCAAGAGAGTCATACCTTTGGTAGTTTGACTTGTAGCTGTTGTACTGCCCAGTGAAGTTTGCGACCCCATTTGCTACTATGACAGAAGAGTTGTTTGTTGCCTGTATTGCCGATAAACAGGATGCAAACCCGGGATTTGCTTCAGC
>JAJZWO010000046.1:4304-6145 GCA_021846635.1 Microcaldota archaeon
TGCTTATTCCTGCTATGCTTCCCTGGCCGCTCACGATCGAGACGTTCTTTATCGCAGCGATCTCAACGGATGAGTTCACTCCTGGCACTCCAGTTATAGCCTGTCCAACTGAGAACGGACCATACTGTTTGCTCACTTTCGTGACAGCTGTCGAGTTGACCGGCGCTACTGCGAACTGCAGCATGTCTACTGCCTTCGCGAACTTCACTGAGACGCTCGTCCTTGACAATGTGCCAACGACGCTGCCCCTCTGGGTTACGAAGCCAGAGCCAACGTTGAAGCCGTTAGTTGCGCCTGACGCGTCACCCGCTGGGTAGTATGTCATGTTCCTGCCTGTGTTGGTTGTTGACTCGTTCAGCTGGAACAGTGTGCCTGTTGTTGCGCCAGTTGTTGTGTTCGCTATTCCGAAAGCCAGTCCGTCTGTTGCTGCTGTGTTGGTCGGTACTGCGAGCTCGTTCATCTGGAATGTGTAGAAGAGCTGCGAGCTGCCGGTTGTTTGTGGATCTTTCGGTGCCGATATGCTGAAGCTCTCAGATGGCTGGCTGTTCTGCTGGTTGTAGAGCACTGACCTCGAAGAGGACGTTCCCAGGTAGCTCTTGCCAGGCTGCGAGTACAGTATCTCTGCCCCAGATGTGGATGCAAGTTTTCCTATCGCATTGCTTGTGGAGGAAGTCCCAGCAACTATGACGCTCAATCCAGGTATCGCCACGTTAGGCTCTATCTGCGTGACGTTGTACAGCGGAGTTGAAAGCGCGTATGTTGCTGGCGATGAGGTTATTGCGGAGTTGACTGTGACTGACTCTGTTATTGGGCTTGTCGCAGATGAGCTCGTGTATCCGACTACCTTTATGTTCATCGTTCTGGTAGAGCTTATCTGAGCTCCGGCAGTGTTCGATGACGTGCTTACGAACACGTTGCCCGACCCTGCACCGTTTACCTCACCTGTGCTGAATGTGTATGGAGTCAGGTCGAATATTACTGTGTTGTTCGTCTGCCCTGCGTAGCTGAATGCGTTAGGTATGCCGCTCGTTATCGTCAGCAGCTGTGCCGGCTCAGTCATGTTGTTCGGGACTTCTGCGCCTGTTATGCCTGTTCCTGTGTTTGCATATGTTTCAGAGCTCGTTGACGATGTGGTTGCAGTGACTGTGTCATAGGAGCCGCTTGATAGCGTCTGGCCTATGAATGTCATCTTCCACATTGACGGATCCTTCATGAATACGAAGGACTGCCCTGGAAGCAGGTTTGTCGGTGTGTCGTTGTACAGTATTATTGACTTGAGCTGGTTTACCTTTCCACTTGCGTCAGTTGTGTTTGTCCATGCAAGGTTTATGTACCATCCCGGATCATTGGTCTTGTTGAACTGCTTGCCGTTTGACACGTTGTACACGTTTGCGTACAGCTGCATCTGTGCGAACTCGCTCGATGACCTCAGCCCTGCGAATGTGTTGCCTATGTGCAGGAACAAGTTTGTTCCGGATATGTTGAACTTTGTTGTATGGTCAGATTTTACTACGGACACGTTTACTGGGCTTGTGGAGTTCTTGTAGTATACTGCTACTGATGCCTGTGCGGTTCCATTCGAGCCCTGGTTTCCAAGGCCTGTAAGCTCTACCCTGTAAGGACCGCTCGAGATGTTCTCGCCTACGTACACTGTTGTGGAGTTGGTAAGCGATTCTGCAAGGCTAAGCCTTCCACCATATACTACATTGCTTGTCGTAGATGGCGCGGCTATGCCTAGTGTGTTTGCTCCTATTATAGTCCACTGCTGGCCCATCAATGAGATGTGTGCGTTGTTTCCTGTGTTTGTGCTTACGTTAAGCCCTATAGGTGTGGAGAATACT
>JAJZWO010000047.1 GCA_021846635.1 Microcaldota archaeon
ATAGCTCTGCGTGCTTTTTGAGCTCTTCGAGCTTCTTTTCTCTTTCAGCTATGAGCTTCTTGAGCTTCGCTTCGTTGTTGGAGCCGAACATGGGTTACACCCTCTCTTTCTTTCTTTTCTTATGCTCTGGAGCTTTTATTGCTGTTTTTTCGAAGCCGAGATTGAATGCTCCTTCTTTCTCTGGCTTGATGTCTATTTTCATTTTCTTTGTCCTCATGGTTACACCTTTACAAGTTTCTTATTAGATTTCTTATCTTCCTCTTCTGGAACACCCATTAACTTGAGTAAGGTTGTGGGGTACTCCTTGCTTAAGGATTTCTTTGATACGCTGGCTATCTTATTGTTTGGACCGCTCACATATACGAACTTTTTCATTGGATCTCCCACTTCCCCTAGCACTACGACCTTCTCTCCTGGCCTAAATCCTTTGTCCTCGACCATCTCGGTTATATCGTATGGTGCATAGTAAAATTCTTTACCTTCCCACTTGTTGGTTTTCTTCATGCTTTCACCGCTCTCTTCTCTTTCTTGTAGGCTCTATATGCTTTGTCGGCTGCTTCCTTGAAGACACGCTTGTGTGTTAGGTTAGCCAACTGCCCTAAGCTGCGAGCCAGCCAAAGCTTGCTGAGGTGGTGCTCTCTTGCGTACTTGAGGCCGAGCTTGTAGTTGTCTTCTGCTGACTTCCTGTCTGAATAGCCTGGATGTTTCTTTGTCGTCTCGATGTCTATTCCCATCGCATACTTTTCAGGGTTTTCTTCGTATTTGTTCATGCTTTCACCTTTTTCTTATATGCCTTTACTTTTTTTATGTCATCTTGTAGCTCATTTATAAAATCACGAGCTGTTTCGGCACGAGCAACTGCACCATATTCTGTAACTTCAGGGTTTGCTGTATTATATTCTGCCTTAAGTTTTTTGATTGACTTTCTTGCTTCTGCTGCTATTTTTAATTGTTCTGCTTCGAATTTCTTAGCACTATCCTGACGCTTTTTTAGATATGACTCTAATCCAGCTAAAACTTCTTTCTCTGTATATTTTTTGGTATCAGTTTTTGTTTTCATGCTTTCACCCTGTGCCTCTTCATGTGCTCCTTCAGATGCCTTCTGTGCTCGTGCATGTCCTCTTCGAGGGCTTTGGCTTCCTCTTCGAGCTTCTTTTCGTGCCTTTCGTGGACTCGCTCGCTCTCGTGCATTTCGTGAGGCCTGACATAGAACCTCTTCCTTCCTCTGTGGGACCAATGTCCCTTGACTTCGGTTTCCATTTGTTTCACCTTAGCGTTATACTTTTATGAGCTTCTTATCTGTCAGATAAGGTTTGCGGTATTTACCCGTAGCTATTAGTTTCTCTTCGTGCTCATTTGCAGCATATTGACTTTGTTCTTCTGATGTTAAATGCGCTATTCGGTCTATTTTTTCTACTGCTTCCTCTCTTGTTAAGCCATCTTTCGAGAAGTCACCTACATTGAGGAATGCTATTTCCTTTTTTCCTACATAGCCATGAATTCCATGACCACCGAACCATGCCCACCTAATCCCAGTAACAGGGCTTAGTCTTGATACATATTCTTCTCTTCCTTTTTCCATTTGTTTCACCTATATTAGCTAATAAGTATTAGCAACGAAAAGTATATATAGGTTTCGGAAAAAAGAAAAAGAAAATCTTACTTCTGCGGGGAGATTCCGACAATAGAGGTGTAGTAGAAGGTCATAGGCAAGCCGTTCTTGTCCAAGAAGGTTATCTTGTTGTCGTCGTAGCTCTGAAGCTCTTTTATCGTGTAGAAACGTGTGCCTCTGTCCGTCTGGATATATATCACCATCCTGAGCTCTTCCTTCGTCTGCATCTGCCTTGTCAGCATCTTTCCGTATGTGTCCTTGAACTCCTTTGGGGTGATATGCCTGTCCATGACGATTGGCTTATCCGTCTCTTTGAGCTCCTCTGCGGGCTCTTTCATTATTCCGAACTGGTCTGCGAGCAATTCAAAGAATTTCATTTTTACCACTCATAGAGAATCAAGCACCTCCGATACTGAATCAACGAGCTCTTTTGCGGCTTCCTTCGACAAGCAGAGCCTGAGCCATGGGAGGCCGTCTCCTGACATCGGGATTACTATCACTCCGTTGTTGGAGGCATTTGCGCCTACTTCTGTGCTCTCCGCGTAGACTGATTGGAGTAATGGCTTATCTGTCTGTGCTGGCATATACCTATCTGGGAGCTTATGGCTCTTTTGCTCTGGCTTATTCTTGCTTTCCAACCCGACTATCTCATCTATTTTATCTGGCATTTTTATTCACCTGTTTTTAGCAAAAGTTTTCTTGTTTCTTCTTTGACTTCGTAATACCAATCTATCTCCTGCTCGCTGAAGCCGTGTGCCTTTAATGTATTGCGAATATGCTCAACCGCATGTAGTCTCCTTCTGAGGGATTTGAAGCTGTATATTTCGGGAGATGAATATGAAGTCGCAAGAAGAATATATATCCAGCGAACAAGGAATGCTATAATAAGTAGCTGTGCTACAGCTCCTAAAAACATCCCTACTGCAAACATCCAAGTAACAAAGCTTGCCAATGCATGTGGATTAGTTGATAGATGGCTCGTTAGCTGTGTACTATTGTTATAGATACTTAGATGAGCTATCCCAGCTGCAGTGAAAGAGCGGTTTAATTGTATTGTCGCAGAATTAAGAAGAGATGCAGTAGCGCGTATATTTGGGGTTGTAAGGATTGCACCATACGCGAATATTCCTATTAAAAAACCGACGAAAAGGACTCCTATGATAGCCTGCTTAATTTTGGTTTCGTGTGTAGCAATTTTGTCCATTCGCTTATACTTTATCCAGTCTTCTTCCTTCAGCTTATACAAATCGACTTTTTGGCTTACCATTTTATTACCTTGTTAAATAGGCTTTCCTTACGCTTGTATTTAATAATATCTCGGAGTAAAGGTATATAATAGTTCCTTTCTTCCATGTCGATTGGGCTTTGCGATGACCACATGATTTTGTGCTTCCCTGCAATCTTGAAATGGAGCTCTCTTGAAGCACGCTCAAAGAACGGGGTTGCGGTATTTGTCTTGAAATCCTTTTTAATTGTGGCTTTTACTTCTGCAGTCGTAAGCTTGCTGTAGTCTGCCTTTGCGAGCTTCTCCATTATTGCTGTATTCATGATTTCTTTTATGTCTGCTGGCGTGTAGCCTGCGGTCCTACGGGCTAATGCACTTGAATCTATGCTGCTTTTGCCTTTTGGAGTGTAGAACTCGAATAGCTTTTTCCTTTCCAAGAATGAAGGCAACGGGACATAGATAAGCCTGCCTATCCTGCCGTTCCTTCGCAGTGCAGGATCTATGAGCCACGGGTAGTTTGTCGCTGTCATGAGGTAAACATCATTGTATTCAGGATTGCCTACTAAAAGCAAGAGCTGGTTCACGAGCCTCTGCTGGATGTCGCCTTCTCCCTGCGCTTCGTTGCCGCTCCTGCTCCTGCCGAGAGCATCGAATTCATCAAAGAATAAGATTACAGGTGCTGCTTTCTTGGCTTCCCTGAATATCTTTACGAGGTTCTTTTCGCTCGTTCCAGCGTACATGCCAAAGACTTCGCTTATATTGACATAGATAAAGCCCACCTTTGCTTCTGCAGCTATGAGCTTTGCTGTGTATGTCTTTCCTACTCCTGGAGCTCCGTATAAGAGGATCTTTACCGAATCTATGCCGTATTCCTTGTATTTCTCTTTGTTTATGATTGGCTTGATAATGAATTTCTCGTATGTGTTCTTTAAGTCTTCTGGAATCACTGCATTCTCGAATCCTTCTTTTGGATATGCTATGCTCACAGAAGTTATGAGGTGCGTGTCCGAGTCTACCTGCGTGTTTATTGCGTTGAGCTCTGCTATTTCCTTCTCTGCGTAGTCCTTCAGTGCTTGGGTATTTGAATTCTCCACTACGAGCTGGAAGGCGTAGAGTGCTTTCTTCACTTCTGAACTTTCATCTGCCTTTTGAGCCATTAAAGTTCCAGCAATCAGCGCAAGCTTATAATCGTCTATTGAAGGGCCGAGCTTGTATGCTTTGGAGTAATAATAATCAGAAAGGAGCCGATTGGTGCTCCTGAGCTTTAGAGCTTTATCGTATAATTCTTTTGCCAATTTCTCTTTTTTTGATTCTTCAGGCTCCATTTTATTCGCCAATCTCGAAGAAGCCGCCTTGTCCTTTCTTGTATTCCATTATCTTCTTCATGCGCTCGAACTCGTCATATTTGGTTATAAACTTCATTACTTGGGCTTGCGTGTAATGGTATACCTGAGTGAGATATTCTGAGATGTCTTTTTTTGTTATCACTCCAACTTTGAGCTTCTGATAGACTTCTTCCATCATTCCCGTGTCTATCTGCTTTAGAGATTTTGCGTACTGCATATCCTTCGCATAGCGAGCCTGCGCTTCGTTCTTGTATTTCTGGTAAATCGCCCAGCGTCTCGGCGGCATTTTCACTTCTGTATAGTCGCAAACAAGATTAGGGTTGAGCTTGAGCCAGTTTTTTATCGTGTAGTCTGAAACCTGACCCTTTGAGCCTAAAAGCTCATTCAGATACCATGGGTCGCTCGTAAGAATCATCATTGGGCTCATAGCCATAAGGATTGTCCATGGGCTTCTTATTCTGGGCTTGAATGTGAAGATGTTGAATCTTTCGAATAAGCCTTTTGCGGAACGCGTGGGCTTTTGGAAGTTCCATTCCATAAGGTGATGGTGGTTCCTCGTTGAATTGACTACTTTTATTAGGTTTGCTATGGTAGATGTATTGTCAAGGTTGAGTGCCTGCATATACCCATCATCTATTACCTTATGGCGGTAATCTGCGTTTGATAAATCCTGCACGTTGAGCTCATCAGTGTATATTACATCATCTTTGAGCGAAAACTTGTCAGTGTCTTTGTTGAATATTTCTCTTAGGTATTTTATCACTCTGTAGGATTCGTTTATTCCCTTTGTGCTCTTTCCTGAGTTTGGGACGCCAGAATTGACGGAATAAATATCGCTGTCGTTAGTAGCTATGTTTGCCGCGTAGATGAATGCAATCCTCTGCCTGCGGTGGCGAAGAGAGAAAAGGAACTTATTAAGTTCCGCATCTGCATTTTTATACAATTCAGGCTCGCCGAGGACGCCTACGCCGAGCCTATCTATAAAAAATATTCCCAGCGTTTCTTTTTAATGCTCGTGTCTGTCATGCCGAGCCTGCGCGCGAGCTTAAGGGCAAGCTCTTTTATCTGCCCTTGTATTCCGTCTAGCTCGCCAGCGTTCTGAAGATGGTTGTATATTTCCTTTTGATAGCCTTTGTTTTGCATTATCCAGTCTTGACGCTCCTTGAAGTCTGGAGCCTTTAATAGCAGATTCTCGAGCAAAGATGAAGCGCGCAATAAGTATTCTGCCGCTGGGCGAGCGTCCATAATATTGTCTCTCTGAGATGGCTCGTAGATATATGAAGATAGGAGCGGATTGCTTATCGCATTTGTCGCTGTCTGGCTTAAAAGTATCTTGTTTAAGATAATTTTTGCCTGTTCGAGCAATATTTCTATGTTTATCTCATTTGTCTTGTCAAAGCTGTAGCCGAGCGTCTTTATCTGCTCGTTGCCGCCGAATCCGTGCTCTTGCTGTGCTTGTTGTTCTACCATCCTCCATCGCCGCCTCCGCCTTCCCTCATGCTCTCCGCTATTGATATTCCGCGCCATTTCATGATTATCCATACTACGAATCCTGTCCCTAAGCCTATTAGGATTATTTCCCAGAATGCCAAAGCCATTTACATCCCTCTAAGTAGTCTTATTTAGGTGCGCCAGCAAAACAGCTAATCTCTGCGTTGCATTCGTCAATTCGCTTGACGATTCGTGATATACTATG
>JAJZWO010000048.1 GCA_021846635.1 Microcaldota archaeon
CCAGGGTGGCGGAATCCGGTATCGCGTACGCCTGGAAAATATTCCAGCCAGCGTATGGCTTAACGGCCTTCTGGGTTCAAAAGCATATTATTATGCTGAATATCCCAGCCCTGGCGCCTTAGCGAATAGTATTTATACTTTTAGATGCCTAAAAGGATAGAAGTTTAGGTTTCCTAATCTTTAAATTGCAGCTTTTGACGGCGTAAGCCGTGGTGCATTTATTGGCCGAAAATAAGAGGAATAGGCAAAGCGAACGAAGCGAGCACGCGCATGCGCAGTCCATAGTCAGGATTGCAGGGAAGGACGTCGACGGAGCGCTCAGCATAGGCAAGGCGCTCTTTAGGATAAAGGGCGTAGGCTTGAATCTTTCAAAGGTGCTCTCTCTCGCAATAGAAGACCACCTCAAGATACCTGAAGCTACGCAGATAGGCTCTCTTACTGACGAGCAGATGGCATCCGTGGAGAAGGTAATCAAGAACCCAATGGACTACGGGATACCGCGCTACATGCTCAACAGCAGGAGGAACATGGAGACTGGCAAGGATATGCACTATGTCGGTAACGACTTGATGTTTTCAATAAGGCAGGACATAAACCGCGAGATAAACAATAAGACTTGGAGGGGCCACAGGCACCAGTACGGGCAGAGGGTGCGCGGCCAGCATACAAGATCCACTGGAAGGACCGGCGCAACTGTCGGAGTCACAAAGAAGGCGGCACAGAAGACGGCCGCACCTGCCGCAGCGGGATCGGCAAAGCCTGCGCCTGCAAAGAAATGAGATGATTGATTGGGAGCCCCAAGGAGAAACAGGAAAAAGTACGAAAAGCCTAAGGATATCTGGAACCTCCAGAGAATCAACTCCGACAACTCTCTCAAGGACGAGTTCGGCCTAAAGAACATGAAGGAGCTCTGGAAGGTGCAGTCCGAGATAAGCAACCTCAGGGCAAACATAAGGACGCTTCTTTCTGGAGTCTACACCAATCCGATAGTCGAGCAGAACATAATAAACAGGCTTGTCAAATACGGCATAAGCGGCGAATCGCCCACGCTCGACAGCCTTCTTGACCTCAAGGAGAATGCGATACTTGAAAGGAGGCTGCAGTCGGTTGTCTTCAGGCACGGACTTGCAAGGACGATGAAGCAGGCCCGCCAACTCATAACTCATGGTTTTATCGCGATAAACGGGAAGAAAGTGAACAGGCCGGGAATGCTGGTCACAAAGGAGGACGAGCCCGGTATAGGATACTACAAGCCGATAAAGATAGAGCTCAACAAGCCCGAGCATGCTGAGGAATCTGCAGCCCCAGGTTCAGAGACAAATGAAGCAGAACCTGCCGCAGCGCAGGAAGCGGCTCCGGAGCCAGCCACAGAGGCAGCAGTGGCACAGGAGGCACAGAGCTCTTGATGGTGTTATAGATGGCAAAAGCACAGAAGAAGAAAGAACAGCAGCCCGCTTCGACAGGCAGCAAGCCGAAGGAGATAGTGTCATACGAAGCCAAGGCGATGGAGGAGGCGAAGACAAAGCCGAGGACAGAGCGCTGGGGCGTAGTGCACGTATACTCATCAAAGAATGACACGCTTATAACAATGACCGACATAAGCGGCTCCGAGACCATAGCAGTGAGCAGCGGAGGCATGATGGTCAATGCAGACTCGCAGGAAGGCTCGCCTTACGCAGCGATGCAGGCTGCATACAAGGTCGCAGCTACCGCAAAGGACAAGGGCGTTACAAACATAAACATAGAGATAAGGGCGCCTGGAGGGCATGGGCCAAAGACTCCTGGATCAGGAGCGCAGGCAGTTGTCAGGGTCCTTGCGAGGTCAGGCCTGAGGGTAAACCGCATATCCGACGTTACTCCTATACCTACAGACACCACGAAGAGGCCTGGAGGAAGGAGAGGAAGAAGGGTATAAGGAGATCCTTATACCTGTGTTTTCTCAAGCTACTTTTTCTTGTTGTCAGGATTCATATCGAGCAGCAGCTAAGCTTGTCGACATCCTTGTAGAACGACAGAGCAGTGAGCTTCAGCTCCTCGGAAAGCGTCGGGAACGGATACACCGTGTCTATCACGTCATCTATCGTCATCCCGAACTTTACCATAAGTGTAGCTTGGCTTATAAGCTCGCTCGCGCTCCTAGACAGTATGCTTACCCCTAGAATCCTGTGGCTCTTGTGGTCTATCACCATTTTTACAAGACCACGACTATCCCCAAGTATCTCAGCTTTCGGCAATCCAGAGAACTCTCTCGGGCTGCAGCTGCACCTTATGCCTGAAGCGTTCGCCTCTTCGTCTGTGAGCCCTACATAAGCTGCTTCAGGCATCGTGAAAACTACTTTTGGGACTACATTCTTGTCTATCTCTGCTTTTCCTTCGTTTAACGCATTTTCAGTAGCAGCATAACCCTCTTTAGCTGCGAGAGTTTCAAGCATCGGTTCGCCGGTGACGTCCCCTGCAGCGTAAACCCCTTCTACGCTTGTCTCCATCTTTTCGTTGACCGCAATGAAGCTTCCATTCCCTGTCTTTATCCCAGCGCTCTCAAGGTTTAGCCTTTCAACATTTGGCTTCCTGCCGGTAGCAAACAGTATGTTTTCTGCAGTGAATGTCTCCATCTTGCCATCAATGAGCGCCTTGACGAACTTCATCTTGCCATCCATTCCTACCTCCTCTATGGAAACGCCCGTCCTCAAAATCACTCCACCTTCTCTTATATACTCGGACAGCATCTGTATCAGTTCAGGCTCCCAGCCAGGCAGTATAGTTTCATTTCTCTGAAGAAGCGTGACCTTTGTACCGAACCTGGCAAACATCTGTGCAAATTCCAGCCCCATTGCCCTGCCTCCTACCACTATGAGCGACTTCGGAGCTTCATTAATAGAAAGCGCCTCCTCATTTGTAAGGTAATCTATGCTGTCGATGCCCTTAAAGTCCGGCACGCTCGCCCTGGCTCCAGTAGCTATGAGAATCTTGTCAGCCTCTATTATATCATTTCCTGCTTTTATCCTGCCTTTTCCATCTAACGATCCGAATTCGTTTATGTAAGTTACGCTTTTCAGGCCTTCAATAACATCCTGATACTTGCTGTGCTGCATCTTCTTTATCATTGCATTCTTTTCAGCCGCTATCTTGCTGTAATCTACCTGCGGCTCAGAAAAATTTATTCCTGAGAACTTTCTTTCCCTGAAATCAGAAGCAAATTCCCCTGCTGATATCATCCTCTTGCTTGGCACACACCCAACATTTACGCAAGTTCCTCCAAGTATTGTCCCACTGGTCGCATTTTTACCTATCAGCACAGTTTTCTTTCCCAACTCGTTCGCTCTTATCGCAGCGGCGAATGCTGCTGCACCCTGCCCCAATACTGCGTAGTCAAATTTTTTTGCGCACATTAAACCGCCTCATTTCTGCATAACCCTCTTTCCTGTTTTTGTTACGATGGGCTTGATCTTTGCTTCGCCTATTATGCCGCACGCTGCCAGGTGTTTCTCATACTTTGACATGTGCTTTTCCACACCTTCCAAGATTGGCAACACCTCCTTGTTTATGCTGTATATGTGCTCTTTTCCAACGCTTTCCATCTCCACAAACCCGCAGTTCATAAGGCATTCCATGTGGTGTGACACATTGCTCTGGCTGAGCCCAGTTTTTTCAACAAGCGAATTAACGCTTGATTCTTCGTGCATAAGTTTTTCCAATATGCTGTATCTGCTCGTGTTACCTATGGCTGTAAAGAACAGCCTTATCGTGTCTTTGTCCATAATTACACCAAATTGTCAATCGCAGCCTTGAGAGAATCCATAGTGACCGAAGGCTCGCCGTTCACATACGCTATCTTCCCAGAAGGCGCTATCAAGTAGTATATATCAAGATAGCCCTTCGGGTCGTAAGTCGCAGTAAGGTTGTAGCCCGAGTACGCGTCTATCATATAGGAAGAGTTGTTCCCCGCATAATCCTTGGTAAACTGGTATATCGGTGCGCCGCTATAGTTGAAATCCTTGTAAGTTTCAACTTCGACAATGCTGACGTTCTTCGATTTGAAAAAGCTTATGTTCTTTCCAAGCGCAGAAGTGCCCTGTGCGCATGTCGAACACCATGTAGTAACTAGATAGAGCAGGACTGTTTTCCCCTTAAAGTCAGCTATGGTGCCTTTGGTACCGTTGACAAAGTAGAAGCTTTTAAGTGGCGCGGCTACACCAACAGGGAGGCTAACCGCCGAGGCTTTGTGCACCAATAAGCCATCTGCAAACAATGCAAATACTGCTATTGCCACCACAATTACTGCAATTCCAACTATTTTCGCATTCTTCGCCATGCACTACACCAAAATCTTAATCAAAAGCACCACATCATCTGACACAGCATCCCGAATATATCTTCTTTGACGACTGTATTATTCCAAAAAACATTATCACTATGGCTGCAATGATAAAAACAGGTTCGAGGGTTGCAAACGGCCCCTGTATCTTTCCGGTAACTCCTATTATCGTTGCTGTAGATGCTCCCGCAATGGAAAGCACCGAAGGCACTAGCGCTGTGCAGCATAAGCTACTTGGGATTATGCTTGCTATAAGCGCGCCAATCCCTATCTTCTCAGAGCTTTTCATGTTCCTCTTAATAGAAAATGCACTCATCGCAAGAACAAGCGAAAACATGATACCAAGCAATGCCGAAACAAGAATCTCGTAAATGCTGATTCCAAGAATCCTCGGCACATTGCCTAAGTTAAGGCTTGAGAATGAAAGAAGGTAAGCATAGATGATTGTTACAATTACGCTTGAGAATGCAAAGCCGTAAGCATAAGCTTTTCCTGATAAGGTTTCCCGCACGGCAGCTGCAATAAAATAGAATCGGTCAAAATCCTTCATATAAACTAATATACATATGAATGAATATTAATATAAAGCTACTGCTAAACCGAGTTACGAGGCATACATGCCCGTACAGGCGATGAAAGCGTAATAAATGTGCTGCAACAAAGCAGTATAAGCTGCAGCATCAATAATAGGAGAGATTAAGCCAGCAGAAATGCCCCCGTAGTATAACTTGGATAGAACGCGGGCTTCCGGAGCCTGTGATCCGGGTTCAAATCCCGGCAGGGGCGTATGATATCAAGAGTTTCTCCTGCACACTTCTCAACTTACTTTCTTCGGCATTAGTCTGAGAAGCATTAATGCCAAAACAATTGTCTCAATTACGACAACCGGCACTGCAATGAATATTGCTGCATTGACTCCAACCTTCGCGTAGCCTAAAACGGCAGTGCTGAAGAATATCCATACTACTATTGGGACTACTAACAATGGCGTGTACCTTACTGTGGTCTTGGTGTCCGAGTAAGTTGGCAGCCCATCCTCTTTTCCTGGATTAAGCAGGCTGAACCTGCTCCATTCCCTGCATTTCGGGCAGCGCATGTACCTGTCCATCCCAAGGCGAATTGCATCTACAGACATTCCGGGAATGAACTCGTAGTTAAATCTGTACCCGCACTTTCTGCATTCGAGCTTAGACATCATCCTATCAGCCAGATTACTCGTGAAAAGTATAAAATTGGCATTGCTCACGCAAGCTTCCAATCCAGTAAAAACAAAAAGAAGGCAGCCTTGAGATAAAATGCGAGACTCGCAACTTTTCTGCACACTATGGTTGAAACG
>JAJZWO010000049.1 GCA_021846635.1 Microcaldota archaeon
AGCGCATCCCTGTGAAATACGCGGACATAGACGCGTTTCCAGGCATAAAGGATGCGGAGGCTGAAAAGGAGAAGTACAGAAAGGCGTACAACGAATCGGTGAGGGCGCAGTCCTTCGACATCGCGAGGGGGCTTCTTCCCGCAGCTACGATAACAAACTTGGGATGGCATTCCACATACAGGACATTCAGGCATTCAATAGTCAAGATGCTCGGGGAGCAGTACCTGCCGATAAAAGATACAGCCAGCCTCGCATATAAGCAGCTTGAGGCGATGGGAAAGCCGCTGATAGAGGACATATCAGGAAGGCACGGAGAGGAGGAGACAGAGCATATCAGGAACAGGGATATGGCGCTGCGCACAATTGCAGAGGGGCTGCGCGGAAAGAGCGGAGGGGATGAAAGAAGTGCGAAGCTTCTTAGGAGCGAGGACGATGCAGAAGCTTCGCTCTTCGTGGCTGCTGCTGCGCTCTACCCTCACCTCAACATGCCGTTCAATGAAGTGGCTGAGGCACTCAGATTGCGCGGAGCAGAAGGCGTGGCAGAGGTAATAAAGGCAGCAAACTCCGGAAGGCTTAACAGGAGGCACAAGGCGCCGAGGGCATTCGAGCTGTCCCATTCTGTGTTTGAAATAGAGGGCAATTTCGGCATATATCGCGACCTGCAGAGGAACCGCTTTGCGCTCCAGATAAGGCAGCAGTTCGGGATAGGGAACGGATTTGACATACCAACCATAATAAGCGGCACACAGCTGGAGAGCATGTTCGTAGACAGGATAGAGGCGGCAGAATCGCTGTACAAGGATATGGCAGAGGTGCTACCGGTATACGCACCCCTGGCAGTAACATTTGCTCACAGGACGAGGTGGCTCATGGGGCTCGACGCAAGAGAGGCGCAGTGGATGATAGAGCTCAGGACTGGGAGGCAGGGCCATCCCGACTACAGGAGGGTAATGCAGAATGTGTATGAGGAGCTCAATTCCGCGAACCCGTCTATAGCCAACAAGGCAACGATGCAGTTCACTGACATGGGGCAGTACGACCTGGCGAGGATGACCGCTGTATATACCAGGATGAAGAAGCTTGAGAGGAAGTAGGGCTAGACGTCCAGCACCACTTTAGAGGACAGCACGCCGTTGGATTCGGTTATCCTCAATGAGTATCTGGAAACCCCCTTTACCTCAAACAGCGCCGCAGCCTCTGATTTTTCGACAGCATCCATTACCGCCCTGAAAGATACCTTTTTGCCGCGGCGGGATGCCGTTGATGATACCACCCTGTAGGGGAAGAGGAATCTGGCGGCGGATAGCGAGAGTGCTTTCTGGAGGGCAGTCCAGAGCAGCTCTTCTATGTCGTTTGCCGATACCGAGAGCCTTATGCTCCTGCGAGGCGACATTGACGTGTCGAGCTTCTTTGCGTCGTACATTATCCCGAACATCGCATACAGCGAATTTGATATCAGCTCTGCTGTTGTGCTGCCGTACGCTATGAATGCGACATCGGCAGTGTGCGAAACGTACCTAAACCCCTTCTTATCCTGCATGGCAACCAACAACTATTATTAATACTAATTTTATAATACTCTATGTCCTGTGAAGAAAAGAGTAACTACTGAAATGTGATGAAGCCCATTTCGGCTGAGGACAATGGTGCTTGCATGAGGCTCAACAACCGGTTTTTTGGCATTATAGTTGCCCTTGCAGCGCTCATGCTGGCGTACTACAATTCGCTCTCGATAAGCAGTTTTGTCATATCCGACTCTGACCCGTACACGTATGGCATCGTAGTAATGCTGATGGGGCTTGTCTTCCTTTTCCTCGGGGTCAGGGACAAACGTCTGGAGCCTTCGCCCGCGGCCAAATGGATTGTTGCGGGAAGCGCGCTCGTTGCTGCTTACGTGCTTCTGCTCGCATATGCAAGAGTTGCGCTCTCTTTTTGGTTTATCTCCTACAGGGTGGATGCCCTGCTCATACCCGTATTTCTTGCCGGGATAGTGCTGGGCGTGTTCGGCCCTCGCGGGCTAGTTAGGCTGAAATATCAGATAATATACCTGTTTTTTGCATCAGGAATCGTGCTCAGCCCGATCATAGCGCTTAATGCATCTTTTACTAGCGTTAACGCCGGGCTGGTATACACGTTGATAAAGGCGCTTGGCATACCAGTTTTGAGGAATGGGCTGGTGATAAGCGCAGCTTCGTCAGGATCGATTTCGATTGCGTCGACTTGCGCGGATATAGCGGCATTCATGGCCATCGCGCTTTTCATGATACCCCTCGCGTATTTCTACGAAGGAAGACCTAGGAGGAAATTGGAATGGGTGGTATCTGGGGTTGCGCTTCTGTTCATTTTCAACATATTCAGGATGTCTTTGATAGCTGTTCTATGGGCGTATTACGGCATAGGTGAGGCGGTCGCTACATTCCATTTGTTCATAGGCAGCGTGCTCTTCTACGCAAGCATAATAATAATGATATTGATTGCGGGAAAGTTCGGGCTGAGGCTGCCGTACCTGCGAGATTACATAATCGAAAGCAGGAAGAAAATTAGGTTAAGCACCAATATGCGTTACGCTGCCGTGTGGGCAGTTGCGGCAGGAGTGCTTGCGCTCGCGCTGACAGTCCCGTATTCGTCTTCGCTGGATTTTGGATACTACGGTTTCTCAGGTGCGCTTTCTGCCGAGCAGAGTGCGTCGATAGGCGGCTTTCTTGAGTCATCGGTCAGAAGCGCAGGATACACCGAGACGTATATAGGCAATGAAAGCGGATACTACGCGTTCGCTTTGACTAACGCGACGTCGGGAAACAAGTATGTGCTGCTGTTCAATTACGGCACGGAGGATGGAAGCGGAGTGCCTATCTTCCCGAAAGCAGGGAACATGACTTACACTTATGAGACGCAAAGTGGAGTTGCATTGACCTCTTTCCTGGGTATCGTGAACGGCACAAGGGCAACGGTAGACCAGTTCAGCATTCCGTACAACGCAAGCGGGAGGTTTGTGCAGCTCAACTATTATTTTGTATCCAACTCCACTAATGCGAGCTACTGCAGGTACGAAGGAGGTTATGTCGACGATGCATATACTGCGCTCTACAACGCCATGCTATTAAGGACTGTGGCGGTGAAGCCGATGTGCGTGGCGTATAATTATCTGAGCTCGGTGGGATGATGGAGAGCGACTTCAGCTACGGATTCATAGCTTTCAGGGTTAAGGGCACTAAGCCCGAACTGCTTTTCCTCAGGCGCAGGGAAGGCTTTCTGGACGTACCGAAAGGCCATCTGGAAAATGGGGAGAGCCAGATGCAGGCGGCACTCAGGGAGATGAGAGAGGAGACCGGGCTGGTACCGAATGAAATCATCAAGGGTTTCAGAATGAAGGCAGAGTACTCCATGGGAAGAGACATCGGAAAAAAGGCGAAGCATATACTTCTTTACCTATGCAGGATCTCTGGAGAGCCTTCTGTATCAAGCGAGCACTCGGGGTTTGAATGGCTTTCTGAAGAGGAGATGCGCAGATCGGATGAGAGCTTCGTAGGAAATGCAAAGGAGGGGCTCATGGAAGCATTTGAGTATATACGCAGGAACCAAGCAATAGAGAAGATTAATAGCGAGTATTCGAGGCTACCAAAGTCGACTCCTGATTGGTCACTAAGCCGCAATTTCGTTCCTGGGACTGGGAACCTTCTGGCTGGAGTTATGCTGGTAGGGCAGGCACCTGGAGCAGAGGAAGACAGGAGCGGCGTGCCGTTCGTAGGCAGATCTGGAAAGCTGCTTGACAGGCTGATATCGATTGCCGGGTTGGTTAGGGAGGAGCTTTACATAACGAGCGTGGTGCAGTTCTTTCCGCCGAAGAACAGGCTGCCGTCCAGGGAAGAGACTGCTCTTTGCCTTCCATACCTGCGCAGGCAGATTGAGGTAATAAAACCTCGCGTGATAGTGACGCTGGGTGCGCTGTCGTCATATTCCCTGGTGGGGGTAGAGAGGATAGCGTTGAACCATGGCGTGCCAGTGATCCAGGACGGGATAACATATTTTCCAAGCCTCCATCCAGCCGCAGGGATACGCTTCAAGAAGAACGTGGCGCTGCTGGAGAAGGACTTCAAGGATCTTGGAAAGCTTATTGGGTAGGCTGTGACTGCTTCTTTATGCGCTTCTCCATCGGGAAGAGTATAACTCCCTTTATCGAGGGCTGATTGGTGAGCAGCATCACAAGCCTGTCTATCCCTATTCCTATTCCGCCGGTTGGGGGCATGCCGTACTCCATCGCCTCGACGAAATCGTGATCTAGCGGCTCGGCTTCCTTGTCGCCGGATTTTGCCTTCTCCTCTTCGGCCTCGAAGTTCTTGCGCTGTATTATCGGGTTGTTGAGCTCCGAGTAGGAGTTGGCGAGCTCTATCCCATTCACATAAAGCTCAAACCTCTCAACAACTTTCGGGTTGCCCCTCTTCGGCCTCGTGAGCGGCGACGTCTCTATAGGGAAATCCATGTTGAATGTAGGCTGCACTATCCCGGGCTGCACGAGAGTATCGAACAGCTTTTCATATGCGTGCGCCCTGTAGCGCTTGCCCTGCTCGAACCGTATGCCGTTCTTTTCCGCGATAGCGAAGAGCTCGCTGTCCGTTAGCGAAAGTATGTCTGTGCCAAGCTTCTCGTTTATGCTTCCCACGAAATCGAGCCTCTTGAAAGGAGGCTTGAAGCTGATCTTCCTGCCCTGATACTCGAACTCAGTCGTGCCAAACAGCTTCTTGGCTATGTATGAGAGCAGCCCCTCGGTTAGCTTCATCATCTTCTTGTAGTCAGCGTAAGCCTCGTAGAACTCCACCATAGTGAATTCGGGGCTGTGCGTCGTGTCGAGATCCTCATTCCTGAATGCTTTGTATACCTCGTAAACCTTCTCGTAACCGCCTATTATGAGCCTCTTCAGGTACAGCTCGTTTGCTATTCTGAGGTAGTGCTCCTCATCCAGCGTGTTGACGTATGTCTTGAACGGCTCTGCATCTGCTCCGCCGTAAAGAGGCTGTATAACCGGAGTTTCGAACTCCATGTAGCCCTTGGAGTCCATGTATTTCCTTAGCAGGCTTATAATGCGGGAGCGGTTGAGGAAGACATCCCTGGTTTCTGTGCTCATTATGAGGTCCAGGTACCTCTTCCTGTAGCGCGTCTCTATGTCCTGGAGGCCCTTCCACTTGTCGGGAAGGTTCCTAAGCGCCTTTGACAGAAGCTTGAACTCCGATGCGTTGACGCTTATCTCGCCCGGATTGGTCTTGAAGACCTTTCCCTTGACGCCTATGATGTCCCCGGCATTGAGCGGCTTTAGGTCCTCAAAAGCCTCGCCCATCGTTGAAAAGTCGAAATAGCACTGTATCTTCCCTGACTGGTCGAGAAGGTCTATGAATATGAGCTTGCCCGATTTGCGTATGGCTATTATCCTCCCTGCAACCGATACCTCCTTGCCCTCATATGATGGGTAGTTGCTCTTTATCTGCAAGGCGTGCGCATCCTGCTTGTACGAATAGGGAAGCGAAGAGAGCATCCTCGAAAGAGATTCCTCGTCCTCACGGTTTTCCATAGAAATCGGTATATTATCCTGTATCAGGTATTT
>JAJZWO010000050.1 GCA_021846635.1 Microcaldota archaeon
GCTTGCGGGTTATGGAATTCGTAGAAAGGTATTTAAGCTTTTTTGCGGAATTATGAAAGAGTGTTTAGAGCAAATTCTATTTAATCTTCCCCACCCTCTAAACACCCCCCATTGTTTTGCCTTCAGCCGGTGCTCTGCCTGCCTACCGGGCCTTTAAACCCTTGGCAGACACGAATTTTTATGCTGCGCAGCCGAATTTCTGAGTCGCTGCCGGTATTGATGCACGGTCCCGGCAAGGATAAAAACTATTTATAATTTTGCATTACATAACTATCTGCTCTATTTATACCAAATAGTGTGTGGTTTAATGGCAAATGTGAACGATGTAAAGGCTGACATCCTTATAAAAGCGCTATCGGAGAGACTGAAGGCTTCAGAGTTCAAGAAGCCAGGTTATATTGATTATGTCAAGTCTGGAGCCGGAAAGGACAGGCTGCCCGACAGCAAGGACTTCTGGTACATGCGCGGCGCGTCTATACTAAGGCAGATATACCTGAATGGGCCGGTAGGAGTAGAAAGGCTCAGGAACAGGTACGGCAACAGGAAGGAGAGCGTAGTGCACAAGAAGCACCACATGAAGGCGGGGGGCAGCATAATAAGGGACGCAATGATACAGCTCGAGAGCCTGCAGCTTGTTGAGAAGGGCAAGAAGGGCAGGATAATAACAGCGAAGGGCAAGTCATTCGTAGACAAGGCGTGCAACGAAATATCACAGGGAGCCAAGTAGGTGCATCAGCGATGGCCGAGGGAGAGGAGTACGATCAGAAGGAGCTCAAGAAGAGGTACGCCTCGGCAATCAGGAGGATGCAGGAGGAGCAGCAGAGAAAGGAAGTGCTCAAGCAGGTGCTCGACGCCGATGCGTATACGAGGATGATGAACATAAAGGCCTCGAACGAGCAGCTGTATGTGCAGCTTACCAATCTGGTGATATCGGTGATACAGCAGAACAGGGTGAGCGGCAAGATAAGCGAGACGCAGCTCGTGGCGCTCCTGCAGAAGCTGACGTACAGGCCCGAGACGAAGATAGATTTTAAGCGTAAATAGTGATGTTATGACAAAGAAAACTGCTTACAAGAAGAGGAGGCTTGGGAAGAAGATCAAGCAGCAGAGGCGATTGCCCGTGCTCGTGACTCTCAGGACCCACAGGAAGATACAGACCAACAGGAACATGAGGAGCTGGAGGAGAAAGAAACTCGGCTTCAGCAACGAGGGATGATTGAATGGCTGACAGACTTATAACCATAGGGATAAGGAAATACCTGGTAAAGCAGCCAAGGACCAAAAGGTTCAAGAAGGCTGCGGGCTACATACGCAACAGGGTGGCGCACTACACCAAGCTTAAGGAAGAGGACGTCAAGATATCTAGGGAGCTGAACTCCAGGATAATGAAGCACTACTCAAAGTCGATGGTGCCCGTAAAGCTTAACGTGAAAATTGACGGAGGCAAGGCGCTGGTGAGCGAATTCGGCGTAGCTGCAAAGAAGGATGCCGCAGCGCCGGAGACGAAGGCGAAGGGAGGAGCGCGCAAGCAGAAGGCTGCAGCAGCCGAGCCGAAGCAGAAGGAGAACGGCAAGGAGAGCCCTGCAAAAGCGGCCAAGAAGCCTTCGCCAAAGAAGGAGACCGGCTGATTTGAATGGGGGTAGCAAAGTACTCCATACGTGGAACTGATTATATAGGGGCTTATGCCAACGCCTGCGACAAGTACGTGATAGCCGGAGCGGGGCTTACGCAAAAGGTGAAGGAATACCTAGGCAGCATGCTTGGTGCAAGGATTGTCGAGCTTAGCGTGAACGGATCTGACATGGCAGGAATATATGCGCGAGGAAACTCTAATGGCATCGTAGTCTCAAACATAGCGAGGGATTATGAGATAAGGAGTATGAAAAAATATCTCGTAGAAGGAGAAAACATCTGCGTACTGAAAAGCAACATGAATGCGGTGGGCAACAACATACTTGCAAATGACAGGATAGCGCTGATAAACCCGGACTACGACAGGGATAGCGCGACGCAGATAGGCGAGGCGCTGGGCGTCGAGACAGTAAGCTTCGAAACGGGAAGGTTTAAAACTGTCGGAGCGAATAATATATTGACAAACAGGGGGCTCGCAATGAGCAACAGGAGCTCGGATGGGGAAGTTGCTGAGATGGAGAGAGTTGTTGGCATGAAGCCAGTAATGACGACGGTCAATACCGGAGGGCTGGGCATAGGCTTGGGCACCATATCTAATGGCACGGGTCTTCTCGTAGGCGATTCGACCACAGGATTTGAGCTTGCGCGCATAATGGACGCGCTTGACATAGATGATAACACGGTGAAACAATGAAATTTCTCATAGAGGGATCCCTGGACGCAAACTACAAGCACGGATTCAAGCTTGAACTCGAAGCCGTTAGCGAGAAGCACGCAATAGACATGGCGCTGGCCAGGATGGGCAGCAAGTACAAAATAGCAAGAAGGAAGGTAAGCATAACCAAGATAGAAAAGGTGCAATGATGCCGCCTTCCGAGCCGTCTGGGGAGGATGAGTCTGAAAGGCTCAGGTACATGTATAGCGTTTATCAGGAGCAGTACGGCATAGTGTCGCAGAGGCTCGATGAGGCGCTGGGCGTCATGCAGAGGCTGAATGCTGCACTCCTGACTCTTGAGAATTACGGGATGATAAAGGGCGCGGAAGCCTTACTCCCCTCTGGAGAGGGACTTTTCCTGAAATCAAAGATGGGAGATTCCGAAAGCTTCGTGATAGACGTAGGTGGTGGGTACCTTGTCGAATCGCAGATAGAATCAGCGAAGGAGGTTGTGAGCAGCCGGCTAGAAGGGGTGAACGCCTACATGAAAAAGATGTACTCAGAGAGGGGCAGCATAGAGAAGGCGCTCAATGAGATAGGCGCAAGACTTGGAGCGCAGTCCGGTGTTTAGGAATGTTTGACAGGCTGAAGAAGAGGCTGTCTGATGCGATAAAGGGTTTTGCGAAAAGCGAAGAGGCGTCAGCGGAAGAGCCGCAGGAAACCAGCGAGGCTGCGGCTGTTCCAGGAGCAGCAGAGGAAGCCGAGCCGCAGGAAAAATTAAAGGCGCCTGAAACTAAGGCTAAAAGCTCGCATGAAGAAAAGCCGCAGAAGCAGGTTGAGGAGAACATACGCATATCGCTTGGGACAAGGATCAAGGGTTCGCTCCTCGGCAATGTACAGCTCGGCGAAAGGGAAGTAGACGACTTCGTGCAGAACATAAAGGTTCTTCTACTAGAGTCGGATGTTTCCTTCGAGACTGCAGAATCCATCTCTGAAAGCCTTAGGGAGAGGCTTCTTGAAGGGCGCATAGGGGCTAAGGACATGAAATCGCGCCTTGTAGAGCTTGTGAGAGCCTCCCTGGAAGAGGTAATGAAATCCAGCGCTTCGGGGCCAAACGTCGTTGAATTCGTGAAGGCAAGAAAGGCTGCCGGGCAGCTCCCGGTAAGGATACTGTTCCTAGGACCAAATGGCACTGGCAAAACTACCACGATGGCGAAGGTTGCAAAGCTGCTCTCTTCAGAAGGGATAAGCACGGTATTCTCTGCAAGCGACACGTTTAGGGCCGCGGCGATAGAGCAGAGCGAGTACCATGCCAAAAAGGTTGGCGTGCCGATAATAAAGAGCACCTACGGCGCCGATCCGGCGAGCGTGGCTTTCGACGCAATAAAGTACGCTACAGCGCATGGAATCGATGCCGTGCTTATAGACACAGCCGGAAGGCAGGAAACCAACAGGAACCTCCTCAGGGAGGTTGAGAAGATGTATAGGGTGGCAAAGCCGGACATGACCATATATGTGGCGGAGAGCACTGGAGGAAATGCTGTGCTGGGCCAGATAGGGGAATTTTCAAAGAGCATAAAGGTGGACGGGATAATATTGACAAAGCTAGACTGCGATGCGAAGGGCGGAAACGCCATATCAATAGCGCATTCTGCAGGCATACCGATACTGTTCCTTGGCACCGGCGAATCGTACGACGACATAGTGCCTTACAGCCCCGACTTCATTCTTGACAGGATAATCCCAGCCGCATAAATTTATTAAGGTTGGGTGAGTATAGGCTCTGATTCGATGGACCAAAAGCTCTATGAATTGGAGAACAAGATTCTCGACGCGCTGGAGGGCAAATTCGTGAACTTGAAGAGCGACCAGAAAAAGTATGAGCTGGTAAAAAGCGTGGCCAAATCGATAAAGGGAGACGTCAGCGAGGACGAAATCGGCGAAATCTTCAAGGACATCAACGACCTGTCCCCGATAGACAAGCTCGTGTCTGACCAGTTCGTGGAGGACATAATGGTAAACAACACGAGGAGCATATTCTATTACCATTCACAGCAGGGCGAGAAGAAGCTTGACAAGACGTTTGAGGATGTTGAAGAGCTGAATTCGTTCGTCAAAAAGCTTAGGGCATACGCAACCAACTCTGCAGCGAAGGGCAACATATTCGACGTGCATATGCCTGGCGGAAGCAGGGCCAACATAGTATCATCGCCCCTCGGGTATGACATAACGATAAGAAATTTTAAGAGCAAGGCGCTGAGCATAATAGACCTGATAAACCTTGGCGTTATAGATTATACCATAGCGGCAAGGCTTTGGGTTTACGTTGATGGCTTCAAGGCAAGGCCGGCAAACATACTCTTTGGCGGAATGCCTGCAGCTGGAAAGACCACGATGCTCAACGCAATGTTCTCGTTTTTCAGGCCAGAGCAGAGGATAGTTACCATAGAGGAAACATACGAACTTGACACGACTACCCAAGAGAACTGCGTAAGGCTCGAGACAAACGAGGAACTCACGATGCAGGAGCTGGTCAAGAATACCCTCAGGATGAGACCAGACATGATAATAATAGGAGAGGTGCGGGGCGCGGAAGCGAGGGACATGGTAACCGCCATGAACATAGGCAAGAATTCGATGAGCACAATACACGCGTCATCGACAAGGGATATAGTGAACAGGCTCGAGAATGAGCCTATGAATGTGCCCACCGAGATAATACCTGCAATAGACGTTCTGTTCGTGCTCTCGCAGGTATACATGAAGGGGAAGCCGTACAGGAAAGTTGTGCAAATCTCAGAGGTAAGCGGGATGGAGACAAAGATACTGTTATCCGACCTGTACAAATACGATTATAAGACGCATCAGGCGGCACAGATACTGCCCAGTGTCACTTACAGGGATGCGCTGTCAAAAGCGATAGGAGTCAATCCGGGCGACATACTTGCGGAGGAGGCCACAAGGGCAGCGATACTGGAGAACATGAACAAGTACGGGATAAGGGACATGAAGCAGATAAGCCAGGTCGTCAGGGATTATTACTACAGCCCGGAGGAAACGCTCAAAAAACTTGGGATGAACGACGTGCACCCAGCGATAATAGTCTGACTCCTCGCATATTTTCGTTAATTACGGCAGGAATTCCTTATTGCTTATCTTCTCCCTCAGATACTCACCAACGAAAGTGAGCCTTGGGCCCTGAAGTGTGTCCTGCTCGAGCTTGGTCTTTGTCTTAAGCACTTTCTTGAGCTCTTCAGCCCACTCCTTATGCTTGCTGATCCATGGATACGAGAGCATTTCCTGAGCTC
>JAJZWO010000051.1 GCA_021846635.1 Microcaldota archaeon
ATGTGCCGTTGACGTACATTACCTCCAGGGAGTCAACCTTGAGTGCATGGTTGAATATGTAGGTGTTGTTTGCGTAGAGCGAAAACACGTATGTCACTGTTGATGGCAAGACCTTCCCTGTCGACGGGTTGTACGAAAGAACCTTCATGCCCTCCCTTATGCTGCTCGCCGGGATATATGTGCCGTTCGCGAGGGCTATGCTCGTGCTCCCGTATACAGAGCAGCTGTCTGCTGCCGATATTCTCGAGGAACCGCTAGTGCCAGAGGAACTTGATGCACCGTTGGTCGGGACAGTTGTCGAGGTAGAAGTTGTTGATGCTGTTGTAGTATATACTATAAATGGTGAGTCAAACGCAGATTGTGGGAGAGAACCTATTGATCCGCCATTGGAAACTGTTCCGCCGGATAGGCCAAATGAGTATATGTTGGAAAACTTGCTGTCGTTATTAATTCCGCCGGCGCATATGTACGTTGAACTACCTGGGAGATCAGAGCACCATTCGGAAAATACCGATATTGGATAATTAGCTATTGAGGTAAAATATGCACTCGAGGGGTACCCCGAAGAGTTTGTAGGTACTTCGAAGATATTAGAATTGGCGTACCCATTATTTGAATTGCAGTCTGAAGCTCCAAGAACATATGCTGCACTAGACGTTGGTATGTAAGCAAGGGGCAACGTATCGTAGTCACATAGATCTGTTGGTGATGGTATAAGTGAAGAGACTGAGGACCAATGGCCTGAACCTCCAGCTAGAATAGTTGATATATTCATACTGTATAAACCAAGATCGGTGTCTATTGCATCGGTTTCCAAGCAGTCCATATAACCACCGTTTACGCTACACTGGTCGATTGGTGGGCTCCCAGATTGTATAGTTGAAAATGTGCCCCAGGTGCCAACAGTACCTTTGCTTACCGGGGCGTAAAAGAAGTCGTAATATGATGGATAGAAACATATCAGGTAGCCGGAAGCAATCCCGCAGTTGTTATTCTCAGCACCAAAAGAATATGGAATTGTTGCTTGTGACGACCATGAAGGAACGCCGCTGCCTGTCAATTCTCCCGTATATACGTCAGTTGTGAAGGTGCCATTGCTGAACTCGCCACCAATGCAGTATATATATCCGCTATAACTCACACAGTCAGGACTTGTTATGCCGTTCGGATATGTGGATGTCTGAGACCATGATAGAGAGGATGTAAGTTTTGTATAATACACATTGCTGTTTCCATAAGTGCCGTTAGTAACGATTATTGCGTATAGTATTGTAGTTGATGTGGAGGTGGATGTGGTAGACGTTGTAGTAGATGTGGTAGTTGACGTTGTAGTGGATGTGGTAGTTGACGTTGTAGTGGATGTGGTTGTCGATGTCGTGGTTGAAGTCGTAGTTGATGTTGTTGTGGATGTTGTTGTTGATGTAGTCGTCAATGTAGTGGATGTGGTTGTCGATGTTGTGGTTGACGTTGTTGTTGATGTGGTAGTAGTGGATGTGGTTGTCGATGTTGTGGTTGACGTTGTTGTTGATGTGGTAGTAGTGGATGTGGTTGTCGATGTTGTGGTTGACGTTGTTGTAGAGGTCGTCGAATAGAAGTTGGCGGTTTCATTTATCGGGTTGTTGAGCGTAACGCTTATTGACGGGTTTTGCGTACCTGCGTAGCATCCTGTTCCAGTGCACGTCCAGTTCTTGAAGTGCCACAGCACCGAAGGAGTCTCTGTGACAGTTATCCCTGTGCCGGAGCTGTACCATGAGTTGCTCGGAATTACGGAACCGCCTATTGGGGGGTTTACGAACCCGTAGAAGTGGTACTGCTGCGTGTATGCAGGAGTGACTATCCCGGATTTTGATGCGTATACAATTCCGTTTTCGTTTATGAACGTCAGATTATAGTATGACACGTTGTCGAACACGTCCCTGGAGAGGTAACCGGTCGACACAATCGGGGTGAAGTTGTATGTGTGAGTGGAGTTTATCGTCCAGTTGAACTGCGGCGGCAAGGACGAATATGTGTACCCAATCCCATCGATTATAACTACCTGTGAGGTCGACGATTTCAGAGATGGAGGGAGGCTGAATCTAATGCGCACGTATGGCACGAATGTTATGTTGACTGGATTGCTCGTCGCGTTTGCAAACGTCGCGGTGACGCTGACCTTTCCGACCTTCCTGCTAGAGGCGTACGTCTCTGCAACACCCTTACCGTTGCTTGAAGAGGGATTTGGGGCGATAGTCGCGTTGCCCTCAAGCGTGTTGTTGAGCGTGAAGTTGACTGTAGCGCCGCTGACAGGATAACCGAGCAGCTTCACCGTTGCGTATAGCGGGTCTAGCGATCCGTCAGCCGCCTGGGTAGTGTTCTGCACAGCGAGCGATATTGTCTCGTTGGGCTGTATAAGGGGCTCGGCATGCGCCGTAAATGTGCCGAGATACGTCTGCCTAGGCGTCGAAGCGCAAGCGCTCGAAGAGGATGTGTTTGGAACAAGGCCGCAGTAGTTTGCCTTCAGGTAAAGGCTTCCAGTGAGAAATTGGCCCAGAGTGGTGCTCGTGGGCACGTTTATTATGCAGATTATGGCGCCGCCAGGAAGTACGTATTTTGGTCCGCAGCTGTATTCGCTGGTGTTCTTGCCTGAGAACGACGCAAACAGCGTCGGCTTGAGTATCGGGAACGCCTGCGTATTCACAAGGAAAAGCGCAAGTTTTGTCGCATGCGTCGTTATGTTTGTCCCTGCTACAATGTCGACGCACTGCGCACCTGTGACAAAAACGCATGAAGAAGGTACCACTCTGCTCGGCACCGCAATGTAAAGGTAGAGTAGCACTATTACTACTGCAATAATCAGGAGGGCCCAAGAGTAAGTTATGAGATACTCGGTAGCTGACTGCAGCCGTTTTTTAGAGCTTTCTGCGTTCACAAAACACACTCTTGGCAAGCCTATATTAGACAGTATACCGCATTAATATTTATATACCAAATTGAAACCAACTAATAAATTACTTTTGATTGTGCACAACCGCCTGTTTTTTACAGCCTCAACGATTTGGATGCTGTTTCCTCAAGCGCATCTGCGAGCCCGTATTTCTTGTAAAGGGCGTTTATCATCGGCGCGCTTGCCCCTGTGGCAGGATTTCTTACCCTTATGGAGCACACGTCTCTGTACTTCATTATTGAATACCTGTAGAGACCGACCCTGGAGGACATGTCGGTTATCTCCTGCTTGTCCATGCCTATCAGCGGCCTGAAGAACAGCGCGTCTATCCCGTGCTGCGTTGCAGAGAGGTTCTTCAGTGTTTGGGACGCGACCTGCCCGAGACTTTCCCCGGTAGCTATCGCGCCGGCGCCCTCGCGCCTTGCGGTCTTCATCGCGAACTCGTATATGAAGCGCTTGAAGAGAACAAGCTCGTATCGTTGCGGTGCAGAAGCGGCATAGGCCTGGAATATGTGCGAAGGAACGTAGTAAGTTGCAGCTGGCAGGCCGTATTCCGAGAGCTTGGCGAATATCGAGCCCATCTTCGATTCGGCTGCTTGCCTGTTATCTGGGAACGTGTGGAAGTGCACATATGTGGGGCGAAGGCCGCGCTTCATTGTTAGGTATGCGGCGAGGGGCGAGTCTATCCCTCCCGATATTAGAACCACTGCAGAGCCGGAGGAGCCGACAGGAAGACCCCCCGACCCTTTAATCCTGAAATCAGAGACTATCGCGAAATCCTTGAGCGCATCAACGTATACGTGGTTCCTGGAGTTGCGTTCCGGTGCTATGCCATGCCCTGCTGCCTTGCCGATGATGTAGTCGCGCATCTCTACCGAGCTGAAGCCGTGCAGCTTGAAGGATCTCCTCGCCTCGATCCTAATGTCCTTCTTTCCCTCAGATATTGAGACTACCGCTTTAAGCATATCCTGGAGGGAGGGCTTGCACTTTATGCCCAGAAAGACCAGGCTTATGCCGAAGACCTTCGAGAGCTTCGAAGCTATCCTCCTTTGGTCGGACTCTGCATTGAAGACGACGAGCAGCCTGTCCCTGAGTCTCTCTATCCTGGAGTAGC
Source organism: Microcaldota archaeon (assembly GCA_021846635.1). Taxonomy (GTDB): domain Archaea; phylum Micrarchaeota; class Micrarchaeia; order Micrarchaeales; family Micrarchaeaceae; genus JAJZYW01. Next base: position 4,041 of record JAJZWO010000051.1, read on the forward strand.
TTTCGCCTTGCAGCGCCGCCTCCATGTTGGAGATGAGCTGCGCTATGAAGTTGCCCCTGTTTGAGCCCTTCAGCCATAGCTCTCCGAACCTGACATCGGCGAATTCGTACTTTCCCTGCTTCATCTGCAAACCTATAAAATTATTGCATGGCAAACGATTATAGCCATTTCTGGGCAATACTTTCGGGAGAACGTTGGTAAGCATGAAATTAATAGACAACATGAAGACGCTTGTGGAGAACTCCAAGAGGGTCATGAACGTGAGCTACAGGCCCACGGAGCAGGAATTCAAGAAGAGCGCCAAGGTAATAATACTGGGAATACTTATAATAGGAGTGCTTGGCCTGATAATAGCCATAATAATATCGCTGATAGTCACTGGATCGCTCGCGCTTATCTGAGGATGGTGGAGATGGAGCTGGAGCTCGACTACGACATGAGCGCGCAAGAGAATGCTAACCTCTACTACACAAAGGCGAAGAAGCTGCTGCAGAAAAAAGAGGGGGCAGCGAAAGCTGTCGATGAGATGAAGGAGAGACTCGCCGCGGCAAAGAACACCGAGCCTGCAACAATGAAGAAGATAGTGGTGAAGCGCAGGCTTGAGTGGTATGAGAAGTTCAACTGGTTCTTCACGGGCAGCGGGAAGCTGGTGATAGGAGGGAGGGACGCGCAGCAGAACGAGATGGTTAATTCGAGGCATTTCGAGAGCGGTGACCTTTTCTTCCATGCTGATGTGCACGGCGCGTCAGTCACCGTAATGAAGGAAGGGGAGGGCTCAGGCAAGGAGGACAGGGAGGAAGCTGCGCAGTTTGCTGCTTCGTTTTCTAGAGGCTGGCAGGAAGGTTTAAGGAGCGTCGACGTATACTGCATGAGGAGGGAGCAGGTAAGCAAATCGACCGAAAAGGGATCGCTTGGCACCGGGAGCTTTCTTCTCAGCGGCGAGAGGGAGTGGTACCGCAACGTTCCGCTCCAGCTCTCATGCTTCGTCAGGGATGGAGTCTTCAACATAATCCCGGCGAGGGCGGCAGAATCTCTCGGGGTGAATGATGCAAAGGTTCTGCATCTTTCACAGGGCGAGAAGAAGAAATCAGACGCGGCCAAGCTGATATCAAGGCTCCTAGAATATGATGATGTTGACTACATAATGCAGCACATGCCCAATGGAAACTTTAATATAACTGAATAGCATATGTATTGCTGTATAAGGTGTTTAGATTGGGAATGACGAGGGGCGTAGATGACATCGAGGTTGACCTTGAAAAGGCAAAGGAGATGGTCGGTAGGAACATCTCCAAGTTTGTATGGCTCGGCAGGGAGACAGGGTTTGAGCTGCACGAGATATTCAAGACGTCACCGGAGAACGTGATAAGCATGGACCCGGAGGAATTGCTGGGCATGAGTCCTGAAGAGAGGAAGAAGCTTGAGGGGCACATACTTGTATGCTACCACGGCAACACCTCAAAGGCGCTTGCAAACATACTCAAGAAGAGCGGCAGCATCAACACCTACAGCCTCAAGGGAGGCATAAC
>JAJZWO010000052.1 GCA_021846635.1 Microcaldota archaeon
TCGTTGACAGGCTGGCGCTTGAGCTCTCCAAAAATTGCGAGGTCACTCTGTTTACATCAAGGGGAAGAGGTAGGGCCAGGGAGAGAAGAGGCAAACTCGAGATAATTAGGAGGGGCAGCATCAACACAGTATATTTCAGGGCGGCAGCATACCTTTCCCGCAACAGGAGCAAATACGATGCAGTAATAGAAAGCGTAAGCAGCGTGCCGTTCTTCTCGCCGCTGGTATTCGACAGGCGGAAGGTATTTGTTGTGATACACCATCTCATGGGCAGTGAGGTGTTCAGGACTGCGAACCCGCCCAAGGCACTTGCAGCATATTTGGCCGAGAAAGCCATACCTTCATTATACAGCGGTGCAAGATTCCTTGTGCTATCTGATTTTGTCAAGAGGCAGCTGGTTGAAGCCGGGATAAAGCCAGATTCAATATACAAGATAGGAGGTTATTCGCCCTCGCGCAGAAGGTTAAGGGCAGCCAAGAGCGTGAATCCGACAATCGTATCTGTTGGCAGGCTTGTAAGGTACAAGAGGAACGACATGCTGATACGCATGTTCGCTGAGCTTCGCAAGACTGTGCATGATGCAGAGCTTGTGATAATCGGAGACGGGCCGGAACGCGGAAGGCTTGAATTCCTGCGCAACAGCTTGGGGCTTGAGAGCTGCGTAAGATTTACCGGGTTCCTGGAAGAGAGCAGGAAAGATGCCCAGGTTTCAAAATCCTGGGTCTTCGCGACGGCGAGCAGGATAGAGGGGCTGGGCTTCAGTGTACTCCGGGCAGAGGAGATGGGTCTTCCAGTGGTTGCATTCGGCAACGGAGGGCTCGTGGAGGCAGTCAGGAATGGGTACTCGGGCTTCGTTGTCAGAGAAGGGGATAAAGAAGCGTTCATAAATGCACTTTACAGGCTCGTAGGAAGCGGGAGGGGAAAGCTGCTTAAAAGGATGTCTGCCAATGCGAAGAAGTACACTGCATCTTTCAAAGAGAAAGACGTTCACGATGTACTTGATATTGTCATGAGTTCGTTGAGTGCTTCTCCGCAGCGGAGAGGAAAGCCACGAAAAGCGGAGCGGGGGCCTCGAGCCGCGACTTGAGCTCAGGGTGCGCCTGCGTGCCTATGCCGAAGCTGTCCCTCCACTCGAGCATCTCGACAAGCCTGCCGTCTGCGCTTTTCCCTGAAGGGAGAAGCCCTGCTCTCTCGAAATCCTTTACGTACTTGTTGTTTATCTCGTATCTGTGCCTGTGCCTTTCACTTATTCTGGATGAGCGATACGCTTTGTAGGCTACGCTGTCCTTTGAGCCTATTATGCACTCCCACGCGCCGAGGCGCATGGTGCCGCCCTTTTTCCTGGCGCCTTTCTGTGAGGGCATTATGTAAACCACCTTGTGCTTCGTGTCAGGATCAAACTCAGATGAATTTGCGCCTTTGAGGCCGCACACGTTGCGCGCAAACTCTATCGCCATTGTCTGCATCCCCAGGCAGAGGCCCAGGAATGGTATCCTGTTCTCCCTTGCGTGCTTTATTGCAGTTATCATGCCCTCTATGCCGCGGCTGCCGAAGCCGCCGGGGACTATCACGCCGTCCATTCCTGAGAGGGCTTCTGCAACATTGCCTTCCGATATCTCTGCAGACTCTATCCAGTGAAGCTCTGGCGAAACATTTAGCGATAGGCCGCTGTGGACTAGAGCCTCCTTGACGCTGGCGTACGAATCCTTAAGCTCCACATACTTGCCCACTATCGCTATCTTAGGCCCCTGGGACACCTTTCCTGAAAGCCTTTTCTTGTAAGCTTCGAATTTCTTCTTTGAAAGGTTTGCCTTTATTCCTAAATCATTAAGGAGCAACCTGTCGAAGCCCTGCTCTATGAAGTGTATCGGAACCGAGTATATTGTATCGCTAGTAGAGTCGTCTATCACCCTCTCCTCGGTAACGCTGGTAAACATGGATATCTTGCGCTTCGCAGAACGCCCCAGAGGCTCTGCTGAGCGCGCAACTATGAAGTCAGGCTTTATGCCTGCGCTCATAAGCATGCGGAAAGCTATCTGCGTAGGCTTGGTCTTCTGCTCCCCGACCACGTCTATCTTTGGTATGTAGGTAAGATTGACGAATACAACCTTCTCTGTAAGGGAGAGCTGCCTCATCGCCTCTATGAAGTAGCTGTTCTCTATGTCGCCTACAGTGCCGCCAACCTCTATGACAATCACATTTGGCTTCTCGCTTTTGCTTATCGCTCTGAGCCTTTCAATAATATTATCTATAGTGTGCGGTATCATCTGGACGTCCTCGCCGAGATAGTCGCCCCTGCGCTCCTTCTCTATTATGCTGCTGAAAACCTTTCCGCCCGTTATTGAGAGCTTGCCGGTGAGGCTCCTGTTCATGAAGCGCTCGTACATCCCGAAGTCCATGTCTACCTCGCTCCCATCATCAAGTACGAAGACCTCGCCATGCCTGTACGGGTTCATCGTGCCGCAGTCGTAGTTGAGGTAGCCGTCAAACTTTACAGGAAGCGCCTTCAGACCGTTCAGCTCCATTATCTTTAGTATGGAAGAAGTTACTATTCCCTTTCCCATTCCGCTCATGAGAGATCCAAGGACAACGACGAATTTGGTTTGCATGATGCATATAGTGCCTAAAGGTATTAATTGCTTTCCATGCAATTTTTGTCGTCGGAAGTTCCTCGTAGAATTAGGGGCACTACGAGGAAAGCTTTTTATATCTTATTTTTTAATATAGAACTCAGTGATACATATGTTTGGAAGGAGAGAGAAAGGTTTCAAAGCGCAAAGCGCTATGGAATACCTGATGACCTACGGATGGGCCATACTCATCATAGCTGTGGTCTTGGCGGCACTGTTCGCACTGGGAGTATTCAGTGGTGCATCGCTGCTCGGAACAAGCTGCGTAGCATCCTCGGGATACACGTGCACAAACCCGGTTATGAACACCGCTGGAGTATTGACAATTGACTTCGGGCAGAGCACTGGTGTGACCCTGTACAACTTGAACTTTGCATGCGCTGCAACGTCCAACTCGACAGGACTGCCATACTTCAGTGGTTTGTCGGCATCGTCGTACAACACAGTGGCTACAAGCAATGGTCTGCCTGACCAGTACAGCTTGATATCGGCAACTGCGACAAGCGGACAGACATTCACGGGGGTTTCGACTGAGTGCTACTCGACGACTGGGTCAGCGGTAGGATCAACAAGTGCGCCTGCACCGCTTGGAACAGCTTTCAGCGGATCGCTATACCTTGCATACAACGCAACAGCGTCAGGCGGAAAACCGAACCAGTATTCGAAGTTCGCAACGATAACGATAAAGACTACGTAATCGCGTAGCCTTTTCTTCTTTTTCTTTTTTATTGTTTTTTCAAACCCTTAGCCTAGGCTGGATAAAGCTATTTTGACAGTAGGCACTGTGCTTTTTCTTTGTGCTTCTTATAACAGTATAATTAGGTGTTACGCTTCGCTTCCGCGCATCGCTTCCAGCTCCTTCTTCATCCTTAGAAGCTCCATAAGCTCGTTGGCGCTCAGAAGAGGCTTTCTCGTGCGGTCGGTATCGTCAACGGCTATCCTTGGGCAGGCGGTATTGACGAGCACGTCGAACTCCATCATGTTGTTTATCGAGTCGAAATCGAATGTGTTTGCCACGAGTATCCCTGCTTCCATGCCCTGCGCCTCGACCTTGTGCTTGATAAGCTCAGCCATTGGCATGTTGCTCTGGCCGTTTTTTGTAGTTACAAGTATGCCAACTTTTTTGGCATCGACGGATGATAGCAGCTTGCCATTGCGCTTCTTCCTGTATTCCTCCCTGTAGTGGTCCATGCGCTCTACTGAACCCTGAAATGGCTCTATTGCTATGAATGGCTTCTTTGTGTTGAGCACTGCTCCAAGAGGGTGGAATATTCCGCCGCCAAAGTATACGTGCGCATCGACAAGCCTGTCTACGCTTGCTGAGCTGCCTATATCGCAGCCGAGTATCTGCCCGAGATGCTTGGCGAAGCCGTACGGCTTCCCTATGAGCACCTCCTTGCCGTGCGATTCGAAGAACTCCTTTACCGTTTGAAGCTGGTGGAGGTGCTGCACAGTGGTGACAAGACCTATTGTCCTGAAATCTTTCAGGTAGGAAAGCGAATCTTCCAGTATGCCCAATGGCGCGTCTATCTCGTATGGTATGTATTCGACGTTGAAATCCACCTTATGGAACTCTGCGTGCCCGAAATGTATTAGTTTATCAACCTTCAGGTCTCTTGCCTCGTCCAGTGCCAGGTCGCACGCACCAAAGGTAGGGGATGCCGATATGATGACCTCATTGCCCTCCTTCTCCAGCATCTTGGCATGGTGCAGAGCCCTGTCCTTGAGCCCTTCAGGAAATTGGATAAGTATTCTCATAAGGTACCTCCTGCAGATGCTAGTATGTATTGCCAGATATTTAAAACAAGATGTAGAAGCTCACATTGTGAACTTCATGCTGTAGCTTCCGGAAAGCTTCGCGGCTGCGCGCCTTAGTGCCTCCTGCACCACCTTCCTGTTGCTTCCAGAGGTCTTTATCATCATAAGCGGCTGGTTCTTCACGAGCCTTGCAGCAACTGCCACCGGCTTCCCGAAGGCGTGGCTCATACCCTGGGATATTCTGTCTGCCCCTGCTCCAGTAGCCATCTTGTGCTCCCTTATGACGTTGTGCGGGTATACCAGGACTTTGAATGAATAAGCGTTCGGTATGTTAGCCTCAAGATACTTGTTTGCCATCTGCCTTGCGGACTCAAGCGCGTTTGACCTCAGCTGCACGGGCGCATCTGCGTTGAGAGTCGCAGTCATGTTGTAGCTGTCGTTCCTTACACCCATGTTGAATACGAGTATGCTCCTGTGCGGCATTGCCCTTACATAGTTCTTTCTCGGCTTCCTGAGAGAATACCTCGCCCAGGCTGGAGTCATGAACGGATCCCTGCTCGTCCTTGCGGGCCTTAATCTAGCCATAGTAAACACTCGCTTTATAA
>JAJZWO010000053.1 GCA_021846635.1 Microcaldota archaeon
TCCGGTAGATGTGACCCTCTTAGCCTTCTTGAAACTGTGCGATCTATAACGTGGTTCTGGCAATCTAAACACCTTTGAAACATAGAGCCGATTTGCCGCCGCAATTGCTCAGAGGCAAAAAGCAGAATAAAACCGGCAGTCTCTATCTTATTCTATGATAACATTATTTATAAATAGGTATAGCAAAGCACACATTTGCGGAAGGTAAGCCTTCCAATCAGCTGCCTGCCTGGCCCGATTGCGCCAGCAGCGCCTGCTCTTCCTTTGTCTTCTTCTTGTCATAGAGCATTACAAACACCGTGGTTATCATGCCCACTATGAAGACTATCGCGAAGAAGAAGTACTGGTAGTTCATCGTGAATATGAAATCTATTGTCGCCTTCGAGAATCCCAGGGATGTGGCCGCATAGGGAAGGAGCACGTCGTAGAGTATGAGGAATATTGGCAGTATTACTATGAGGGGCTTCATCTGGTGCTTTGTGCTCTCCATCACCAGCGGCATCACCTCCTTGTTCTTTGCCATTATGTCCTCCTTCGAGGCGCCGTTCTTTACCATCTCATTGAGCTTCTTAGTATGCTCTTTGACCCTCGCCTGTATCTCCCTCATCTTCTTCGGGTTGGCAAGCTTCCTCTGCAGTGCGAGCGAGCCGAGGCTGTACGCTACCGCAATCACCACTATGAATACGATGACCCAGGAAGGCATTACCGTAAAAAGGACCAACATTCAATCACTGAAGACGTCGGATAGGGCGCTGGCTAGTTCAGCCGAAGCCTGTTCCTCGCGTCCTTCTCGGTTGTTTATAATGTATAAGGAGATATTTAAATATGAGCTATAGAATGAGAGCGTAGCCATATCCATGTCCATCTGCTTCTGTATCGTGTCCTCCTCCGTATCCCTGTGCCTTGTAGCATCCCTTGCCCTCCTGCCTGATATCTCATGGGGCGACGCCACTATGTATATGAGGCCCTTCAGCCCTGGCATGAGCCTCATCGTGTTGAGGGGGAGCCCAGGGGTATACCTCGGGCCGTTCTTCAGGCTGACGTGCGTATCGACTATTATGTTGCCGCTGAGCGCATCTATCCTCCTGAAGGCCTCTGCAGCCCTGCTCATCTGCACATCGCTACTCTGCTTCTTGAAGCTGTCCCTATCTTCAGCCTTGCCCTCCTCCTTGACGATATCCGATATTATATCCCCTACATTTCTTATCGTGTACCTGCTGGTGTCGACGCTCTTGAGCAGCGTCGACTTGCCCACGCCCGAAATCCCACCCAATATGGCTATCCTGTTGTTCCCATCCATTGCACCACCTAAACCTGCTTCTTCTCGCGCGGAGGCGACCTGAGCACCTGCGCCTGCTTCATCTCGGCAACGCTTGTCTTGCCAGCATAGCCTATTGCCGCTTTCACCTCCCCGACAAGCTCGTCTATCACATCGTCTACCCTGCCCTTGTATGGGACTAGCATCTCTATCCCCTCGGCTATCTTCTTGCCTCCTGAATCAGCATATCTGTCCACTATGGCGCCCCTTTCCCTAGCCGCCTTGCTGCCCATGCCGCGGTGCTTCTTGAACTGCTTGCCCTCTATGTCAAGTATGGGCGTAGGGCTCTCGTCGCATGCAGCGAACACATATCCGAACATCACGGCATCAGCCCCAAAGGCAAAGGCGAGCGCCGCATCGCCTCCGTTCTTCATGCCCCCGTCAGCTATCACCGGCACGCCCTTCACGCCAAGCTCTTCTAGCGCTCCTGCCGCCTGCGATACCGCATAAAGCGTAGGCGAGCCAGCCCTTGTGACGTCAGAGGTAATGCATATGGAGCCGCTTCCAAGGCCCATCCTAAGGCCCGCAACTCCCTCATCAAGCTGCGACATCGCGTCAAGCACTCCCTCCCTGGTGCCAAGGTTGCCTACTATGACTGGCTTCCCTATCTCGTCTATAATGCGCTTCGTTGCCGACATGACGTTGGCGTTGTGGAAGTGCGCCACGTCTATGAGCAGCTGGTCAGCCACATTGGCAAGGGCCTTCGCCCTGTCCAGGTCGAAAGGCGATACCGCAGCAGATACAAGAAGCCTTCCGTCATTGTCCCTGAGGGCATTCTTATACTTGCCCTTGACCTTCACGTCCTTGTATGTTATAAGCCCCTCGAAGCTCCCGTCCTTGCCCACAACGGGCAGCTTCTCTATCTTCTCCTTCCTCATGAGCGCCACTGCGTCGGCCTCGCTTATCGCGTCCGAGGCCGTTACCACGTCCTTCGTCATCACGTCAGCTATCCTTGCCGAAGGATCCTCGTCCCTGACGTCCCTGTTCGTTATTATCCCTACGAGCTTCCCGTTTTCAACTACCGGCAATCCGGATATGTAGTGCTTCTGCATTATCTGGAACGCATCCTTCACCGTCTTGTCCTTGCCTATGGTTATGACGTCCCTTATTATGAATGACTCGGCCCTCTTCACAGCCTTTACCATGTCGAGCTCCTCCTCTGCGCTGCAGTTCCTGTGTATTACCCCTATGCCGCCTCTCCTGGCCATCGCTATGGCCATCCTGCTCTCTGTTACGGTATCCATAGGAGAAGAAATGAACGGAATGCTTAGGCGTATGCCCTTAGAGAAGTTTGTGCTTATGTCTGCATCCTTGGGCTCTATGATCGCCTTTCCGGGCCTTAGCAAAACGCTGTCGAAAGTGAAGGCCGCCTGCGAGTCCGAAAGCTTGCTGTAGAAACTATTGCTGTCCATAAATTACTTGTGACAATTAAAACTTAATACATTTCGCTAGCCCATGCCTCATCCAAGCTTCCTGCCTTTCTTGCACGACGTGCATATGCCGAGCTTTGCGTCGAAATGCCTGTCGCACACGTGCTTGCCGCAGAGCTTGCACACGTGCTTCGCCGGCTTTCCGCATATGTAGCAAAGTGTCATTATTTCTGCCATTGCACCACTATAGCGAATCGAAGTCAACCACTCCAGAGAATATCTCCCTCGCCTTGGCTAGTGACATCGGCTTTGTGCCCTTCTGCTTAGCGTACTTGCAGTAATACATTATCTGCGAATCGGTTATCCTTGTGCTCGATTCTAGGGCCCTGCACCTGTTTATGTAATCCTGTATTATCTTGTACGCGTCTTCTACATCAAGCTTCTTCACGTTGACCAGGTAAGGCGCAAGTATCAGCCCTACTGCCCTCTGCCTTACATCAGGTATCGGATGTTCAAGGAGCTTCTCTATCCACCCCCTTGTATTGCTTCCCTGCTGCGCCTTCTGCTTATTAAGCCCTTTCATCCCTGCAGCATAAGCGGCCACGAACTTAGGTATCTCGCTCCTGGGTATTGGAAGCCCTTGCTTTATCCTGCCCACGAGGAGCCCGTCCAGGAACATAGCAATGTCAGATATTGAGAGATAGACCTTTCCATTGCTGAACGGGTAGTTAGCCACGGAGAAATCATCACTTGAAGGCGCATAGTTGAGGAAATCAGTGGCTTTCACATTGAAGCCTGCACCTGCGGCTTCTGCCTTAAGCCCGAGCTCGCCCGCCATCCTTGCAATGTTGGCCGTGCTGTCCTCCGTCATTGCACTTATTGAGCGCTTCGCCACCGCCCTTGCATAAGTGTCTATCATGTAAGCGTCGCCGATTGCGCTTATGAGAAGCCGTGAATATGCGTATCCGACAATGTTATCAAGCTTGCCGTAGCTCACGTTCCTGTATTCGATGCCGTTCTTATCCAATGCCTCCTTTATCATGGCTGCAGCTATGTCAAGGTAACCCTGCCTGCCGTTGTCAGGCGAAACGCCCTTCACTATCTCCTTGGCTTCGTCCGAAAACGGGTACCTGTAGGCGAAGTCAAGCTTCTCCTTCTCGTCCATAAAAGGTCATTTCTGCTTCTTTGCCCATGCCGCGAACGCCTTGTGCAGCGGCAGCATGCTGTTGTCTATCACGTTTATCTTTATGCCCCCGAACTGCGCGCTCTCTATGTCGAGCACAGGCTTGAACTCGGGCATATCCGCATAATAAACCTCCAGCCAGTGGAACTTCCCGGATGTGAACTCCTTGTCGAACGTTTCGGAATCTGCGTTCGTCACATAGAAATAAAGTATCCCGTCGCACCACATCAGCGGCGGCATCGAGTTCTGCCTCACCCTGCGCACAACCACATCTTTGACAGGCATCTTGTAAGCCTCATATATGTCAAGCTCCTTTATCGGGTAATATTTGACCTCCACCATGCAAACGCACCAATACTACTTTATATTGGCAATACAAATAAATAGCAACCTAAGATTGAAATGGTTGCATGCCTCATACAAATACAAGCATACTGATGGCCGGCTTTGGATGGATAGGCGCTGGCATAGTGTCATTCGCAACATGGTACGTGCTGTCCAGCAATCCTGGCAGCTACACCTCAAGCCCTGACAACATGCTATATCTGGGCTTCATGGTCACGCTAGTGGGCATAGCAGTTCTGATATTTAGGAAGGGCATAAACTCGATAGTTGAGAGGAAGAAGGCAGACATTGAGGCAAAGAAGCAGCATGCTCCCAAAAAGGCTTCCATATAAATAAATTGCACACAAATATTGCATGTCTATCGTGGGGCTGTACGCTAACCTGGCAGACTTCCAGCCTCGGGCGCTGGATATCCGAGTTCAAATCTCGGCAGCCCCATGCTTTGTTTCAGAGAGAGGAGGAAGGGTTCGGATACATGGCATATGCGCTAATTCTAGCTGCATGGCGGACTCCCAGCTCACCACCCAATCCCAGCTCAACTACTACTCAGCGCAGATAGAAGCCCACTCAAAGGCGATAGTGAAATTAAATAAGGTATTGGACAAGCTTGACAGGCTACTGAGCCAGAGAAAGCTTAACGAGTTTAAGGGTTCGGATACACGCTCGGAGGCTCAAAATAGGTACAAGAGTGGTAGCCATGAAGAATAACCAAAGGTTAGCGAAAGCTGGGTTCGGATATTTGCAGGAATCCGAACAC
>JAJZWO010000054.1 GCA_021846635.1 Microcaldota archaeon
CTTATGTCTATTCCTGACTTCAATAGCCTGGCTGCACAGAAATGCCTCAATGCATGTGGGTGCGGTTCCCCTACGCCTGATGCCTTTCCTGCCTGCTTCATGTATTTCCTCAACATGGCAGCTGTCAGCCTTCCATAATCCCCTGTGAATAATGCTTTCTGGTCTGTTTCAGGCCTGTGGGCCCGGATGTATTCATGTAGTGACCTTATTGTGTCTGGAGCCAGGGCAACCAGTCGGTTCTTCTCCTTTTTTGAGGATCTGATAAACACCCCCCTTATCCGACACGTCATCCCTGTTTATCCTTACCAGTTCTGACACCCTCATGTCGCCTTCGCCGAATGCTTTAATGATTAAGCCTATTGTGAACCGCTTCCTCTCATGTTCCTTCTGCTTCAGGCAATCGCGGATTTTGGTATGCATCCTTATTGTGCATGCCTCCAGCATCCTGCTGTACTGTTCCTCTGTGGGAAGCCATGGATCTGGGTCTGGCTCCTTTTTAAAGTGTGGAAGCTTTATGTTTTGGTCCGTGTACAGAGCCCATATCTGCAAATCCTCCATTTCAGACCGAGGGCTTTTTTTTCATTTTTCCATGCTCAAGCTCTTTTGAGCAGTATTCATATATCCATTCTATATCGAGGTCGAACACATCCAGCCCGAGCCTTGAAAACCTTTCTATGCATCTTGAGGCACGTTTCAGTGTTTCCATGGAATATTCGGGTAGTATTTTACCCCTGAAATCCTTCAACATTTTATCCAGGTCATTCATTTATGATCACCTCCCGGTATCTGGATATGAACTTTTCAAAACATTCTGTAGTGGCTATTATCGAATAGACGTATGCTGGATCATTGCCTGGATCTTTTCCACAAAACTGGCACTTCAATAAATCACCCTGAATTCTTTGAGATCTCTGGCATAATACCTGGAAAAGTTGTCCAGGATCACCAGTTCCGAATCGTATGTTATGATGCCGAAATGAATGTTCCCATAAAAATCCATAAATTCAATATTCTTTCCATAATTCAGCCGCATCCTGGTTTCTTTGAATATCATGCAGGCACCTCTGTTTCTGAGATAGAGGGAATAATGATTAATTTGCCATCATGAACACTCAAAATTACCTGTTGGTGTGCAATTCCCTTGCAATTGTATTCACACCCTTCCCTTCAGCATCCATCAGGATTATTTTGGCTCTGTCGTACTCCCTCTTCTCGGATTTTCCAGACCTACCAATATTCTCGAGGTATGCCTTCTGTTCCGATTTCAGCACTATATGTGGTTTAGACCTTTTAAACACCATAATTAGATAAGGCTATTGAGTATAAATAATTGCATGTTTATTATGGAAACGTTATACTAGTTATCTTGATAATTCCTGGTGTATACGAATTCAAGGCTCAGCAAAATAGACTTGTTTCCCGGATAAAGTGCAAACGAGGAGTTGCGACCGAAAGTCTTAATTATGAAACTTACAATAAACAGCGGGTTATAATGTTGCGAAATAATATTGAATTTGAAGAAAGCCTACAGGACGCCAGAAAGGTATTCTACGAAGGATCATTGGTAGAGGATGTAACGCAGCATCCGATTCTGGGGGTTGCCGCGAAACATGCCTCATACCTATTCAAATGGCAGAATGAACGGGAATATTCTGATCTTCTTGCCTGCGATGACGTGACCCATGGCAGGATAAGTTCTTTTTACAAGATTCCAAGAACTCCTGAGGATCTCAAAAAGAGATTTGAGTTGATATACCAGACAACTAGATTAGGGCGCGGTATGTTCAACATAGTTAAAGCAATCGGTTCCGATGCCATCTTCGCTCTCATGTTGGTTTCTAGGATTGTCGATGCGGAATATGGCACGGAATATCGGAAACGCGTTAACGATTTTTATGAGGCTGTGGTCGACCGGGATCTTGCCTTGGCTGTTGCTCAGACGGACGTAAAGGGAAACCGTATTAAGCGACCCAGCGAACAGGTTGACAAGGACATGTACCTCCGAATCGTGGAGAGAAGAGATGACGGCATAATAGTCAGCGGGGCAAAAGCACACACTACACAGTCAATTGCCAGTAATGAAATAATAGTGATTCCAACCAGGAGCATGTCGGAGGCGGACAAGGATTATGCCGTGGCCTTTGCTATTCCACCTAACACAAAGGGTCTCACCATGATCTCCCGGCCCATGAAGGCATCTGAAAATGCCAGGAATGATCCGTCATTGGTGATAGGTAATAACAACGCGGAGAACGAAACATTGACTATTTTTGATGAGGTATTCGTACCATGGAACAGGGTATTTCTCGCTGGAGAGTGGAAATACGCAGGGTTGCTTGCGAGTATGTTTCCAACTTATCACCGATTCACTGCTATAGCTTATAGGGCTGCAATGGGAGATCTCTACTTAGGACTGGGAAAGCTCATAGCTGAACACAATGGTACTTCTGAGACATCAAACATAAGGCGAAACGTTGTAAAACTCATGACTTACAAGGAGACGCTCAGGCTTGCAGGGAATGGAGCTGCCGATTTTGCTGAGAAGGACGGAGGCAGCGATATATGCGTTCCAAACAGGGTGTACACCAATGTGGGGAAACTGTTTGCAAACGAGAATTATCTTGATTCAGTGAAGAACCTTGTAGACATAGCTGGTGGACTCGCCTCAACCCTGCCTCATAGCAACGATCTAAACAACCCTGCAGAACGTCCGCTACTTCTTAAATATCTCTCCGGGGCCATGCCAGGAAAGACTGAGGAGAGGATAAGGCTGATTTCAACTGTCAGGGAAATAATTTCCTCCTATGGTGCGTTGTTCACTTCTGCCATGATTCACGCAGAAGGTTCAATAGAGGCGAGCATAATTGAGCTATACCGCAGCTATGATTATGGTGAGAGCAAGAAGCTTGCGTTGTTCTCGAGCGGGGTAAATGATACATTATGAAAAAAGTATATGTAATAGGAACCGGAATGACAAAATTCGGAAAACTCGAAAAGACTGGAAGGGAACTTGCCATTGAAGCCGCCAACGATGCAATACTCGAGTCCGGTATAAATGTCAGGGACATTGAGGCGACATACGTCTCTAACGCTTTTGGTATTGGCGAGGAGCAGTTGCATATGGGGCCAATCATTAACGGCTCCCTAGGTATCCCCGAAATTCCAAGTCTTTCAATAGAATCCGCATGCTCGGGTGGGAGTGCGGCATTCAACCAGGCATATATTGCACTTTCTGGCGGGTACTACGACGCTGCCCTGGTTGTTGGTTACGAGAAGTTGAGTATGAACAGAACTCCAGAAAACACAAAATACTTTGCCATGGCAAGTGACTATTGGTACGAGGGAATGAACGGCGTTACTTTCCCTGGGCTCTATGCCTTAATGGCAAGTGCGCACATGAACAGGTACGGAACCACGGAGGAGATGCTCGGGTCCGTTTCCATAAAAAATCATATGAACGGATCATACAATTCGAAGGCTCATCTCCAGAAGGCAATTGACATGGACACATACCTGAAAAGTCCGGTTGTTGCCAGCCCTCTCAAACTTTATGATGCCTGCCCATTCAGCGATGGAGCTGCTGCAATCGTACTTGTGAACGAAGACTTTAACATCGATCGTCCGGAGAAGATAGAGGTTCTTGCCTCCGCAAGGGCGGGTAGCATGGCCACGCTTCAGGATCGGGAAGAGCTGACCGGCATACCAGGCGCACGTATTGCGACGGAAAAGGCTCTGAAGGTATCCGGCTTGGAGCTCAAGGACATTACATTTGTGGAGGTTCACGACTGCTTTACAATAGCGGAGATAATGGCACTTGAGGACATCGGCTTCTTTCCAAGGGGAGAAGGAGGAAGAGCCTCACTTGATGGGCTGACACAATTCGATGGAAAGTTGCCCGTAAATTCTTCTGGAGGGTTGAAGGCGAAGGGGCATCCCATTTCAGCCACTGGAATTGCACAGATTGTGGAGATTCACGATCAGATGCTTTACAAAGTTGATTCCCATAGGCAGGTGAGCGACCCTCATATAGGTTTGACACACAATGTAGGCGCGACAGGTGGTTCAGTTTCTATAAACATATTCAAGAGGTCGAGATGATGCACTCTGTCAGAGATTATGCCCCCGCTCTGAAGAGAGGGGAATTGCTTGGTTATCATTGCCAGTCTTGTGGACGGGAATGGCTCACCTCCCTCAATGTCTGTCCCTTTTGCAGTTCCAGCAAGATTGAGGATGTCTCACTTCCAAAGAAAGGTAAGATACTTGCATACACGTTTCAGAATGTTGTGCCTGAACAGCTTCAATCGAAAGCTCCGTACGTCATAGCGGTTATAGAGCTCACTGATAAATCTAGAATCCAAGCAAGAATCGAAGATTATATGCCATCGATGGGAAACATAATAGGCAGGGAAGTTGGTATATTGCGTGGAGATGAATCAGGGCTCGTGTTCAGGTTATCGTGATACGTATTCTCAAAACAGCCATCATTCAACGTTTGTCTCGGCTTTGAGATTTTCCTTTTCCTGAAGGCTTCTCCAGTCAATCTTTCCGGAGCCTGTCTTTGGTATCTCCTCAACGAATTCTATGATGCGCGGGTATTTATAATCGGCGAGATACTCCTTGCAGTGCTTTACTATGTCAACGCCAATTGAAAATTCCCCAAAATCGCCATAATAAATTTCCCCACCCGTAATTAACTTTTTCATCATTTTATTTCACCTCACTTATATTTGTGTTGGCTAACTTCTTTCTCTCCTTCAACC
>JAJZWO010000055.1 GCA_021846635.1 Microcaldota archaeon
AGGATTATTTCCCAGAATGCCAAAGCCATTTACATCCCTCTAAGTAGTCTTATTTAGGTGCGCCAGCAAAACAGCTAATCTCTGCGTTGCATTCGTCAATTCGCTTGACGATTCGTGATATACTATGGCAGCTTGTGCTTGAGCCGAAGCCGCAGACTGCATTGAGCTCGCTATTGCCTGCTGAGCGTGGAGCGTGCCTGGAGAATACAGGGCTGACGTATCTAAGTATATCATAAGAGCCAAAGCCAAGCCGACTATAAGAAGTGCGGCAAAGCCCATTGTTATATGATCCTGAGGCTTTGAGCCTGAAAACTGCTGGGTGTTGTATTTTGTTGCTTTCAGGAGCTCGTTCGCTTCTACGACCCTGTCGAACAACTCCCTGTCGTATTCGTGGTTGAATGTTGTCTGCTCCATTGTTTCTGGATTGACATATATTACATAGCCATTCGCTGTTTGGGTGCAGTATTCTGGTGCTGCGAGCTTGACTTTTTTGGGCCAGAGCTTGCATCTGACGCTGAGCTTGTTTGTGCTTGGAGTATATGTCACTTTTGCCTTGATGGACTTGCCGATAAAGGATTTCCCGTTATCTCTTGTCAAAAATATCGTTCCTTTCATCTATCTCACATTTTGCTAAAAAAATTCTTAATAGGATTCTCTACCTCGCCTTCGTTCCTTTCGGTAGATACCTGCATTCTGCTCTCGCTTATTGACCTTGTTTCTGTGCTGCTGTCCATGAGCTTTGCCCTGTTGCCCTTATTGAGAGCGTTGTAGACATTTGTTGCGAGCGTCTGCCAAATGCTGGTTATGAATGGTGTTGTGAGCCTTGTTTCTGGATGAGTGAGCCACGCTACTTTGTTTACATAGAGCTCTTCCGTAAAATTAGAAGCTATCGCTGAAGCCCACATACGCAGGAACTCGTCTTCTGACATCTTGACTGATGCACCAAAGCTTTTGTGCCCTTCTGGGAACCTTATGTTTCCGCTTGTTGTATTTGGGTTTACGTATTCAAGATAAGTAGACAGCAGAGCGTTAATGCCGAGGGAAGTCATTGGCGGATCCCAATCGCGCCACCTTATAGGACCGCCGCAAAGAGGACATTTTTTTGTACTGTCGGTTTTATCTTCGAACTCTTCTTTGCACGCTAAACATACTTTCATGTTGCTTGGCATTCTATCGAATGCGGGAACCTGAACTGTGCTCGTGCCAATGCTTACTGGCACTGATGTTACAGTAGCGTTATAGTATTTGCTGAATACACTTCGGATTAACTCTGGAGGAACTTGACTTACCTTTAACCAGAAATCGGTATTAGGTTGAGAATTTGAGTTGTCCATTGGTTTCTATTTGGTCGGTAAAGTATATATATCTTTCTTTTTTGCGCTTAAAGGGGCATATCGCAGGGGGTGGGTGGCTTAATATATATTGTAGAGTTTCCTCGTTACTATGCAACCTCTAACACTCCTCTGGTGAGTGTTAGGGTATAATATGTCTGGGCTGGTGCATCCAAAACCCATTTTTTTGAAATTTTTTAGCGGCTTCTCAAACAAATTTTCCTAAAGGGGGGAGGGGGTCATTAAGCTTCTGTATGCTACGAAAGGTTTGCGCTACGCTGCAAGGAATAGAGCTGCTGCATAACAATATACTATAATAAGATAGCGCAGCACAGCGCAAAAGAATGCAAGGATTAGAGCCTATGGGCGCGCTCCAGAGTTGTCAGCCCATACTCACTTGTGTCTAAGGATTGGTTAGAGGATGCCTTGGCATAGGACTGGAGGAGCTTGGCCTGCTGCTCCAGCTTTAGTTGCTTTTCTATATAGACATAGTGTTCCCTCATCTCTGCTTTGCTCCAGCCGAGCCATGCTTGTATAAGATCCCAGTCATAGCCCCAGTTGAAATGGAGAGCATATACCCTAAGGTGCCTGAGCTGGTGGGGGGTAAATGAGTGTTCTTTGAATAGCGTTCCTGCGCCTGCTGTCATGTCCGCTTTGAAGTAATGGATATAGCTTGAGAGTTTGGTACGGGTGGTTTGAAATGCTTGAAGTTCTGTAGTGTCAAAGGCTTTATGGTTCATTAGGGGCTCCATGAAATAAGCTATGCTGTATTCCTGCTCCTCTATTATCTCGTCTGGGAATACATATTCCCACATTAGTTTCTCGTGGATGCCGTTTACATAAAGCATTTCCTGAACGAAGGCTCTCTCTTTTGAGCCTGTTTTATAGTCAAAATGCTTCTCGTTTATTCGCGATACTGAGACTATGTGCTTGCCTGCCAGGCTTGAGAGCGTTATTGTAGGCATTGGATTAAGCATTGTTTCTCCTATCCTGGCTGCTGTAAGATATAAGAAATAGAATAACCTTCTACGGTTTGCGAGCTCTTTCTGACGCTTCTTGCTTGCGGAGGCCCAATCCCGGTATTTTAAGCCTGACTCGTAGATAAGCTTGCTTAGGTCATTGAGCTTCGTTGTCCATAAAAGGTTGGTATAAAGCTTCTTTTTTTCTTCCATGGCTATCAGCCCGTTGTGGCTACGGTCATAAGTGTTGTTATTATCCATACCGATACGGTCAATGCTACGAAAGGAGCGGTAGTCCAGCCTATAAGCGCAAACATTATGCTTAGGAACATCGGAACGAAGGTTATTGTGACAAACTTCCATCTGCTCTCGTCGTCCTTTAATGCGTAGAACATTACGAAATATACTCCCACCAAAGCGAGAGTTACAGCCCATGGTATAAGGCGCGGGACCACTGTAACGAAATGCGAAGCTGCAGAAGTGCCATTGTAGCCGTTGGTAAGGTTCAGCGTAAAATTATGGTATGTACCGTTTATTATTGGCATTATCCAGACCTCAAGTCATATTTCTGCCATGAGCTTATCAATACTAAGGTAAGGCTTAATGCTAACATAGTGTAAAACATGAAGGACATTTCAAAGGACAGAGTTGGATTTACACCTGTTGAGCTCATCGCTATTGAAAGAAGGACCATCAAACCTCTTGGAGTTTGAAGGAGAGCCTCGCCGATATAGCCTATTGTTGGAAACACGAATGCCAAGCCCGTGAACTGCTCTATGCCAGCGAAGAAGCCTGTGCCTGTGCTGTTCTTTACTGTGCCGTTCTGCAGGGAAGAACCGTAGCTCTGTTGCATTACTTGCTGGAATACGCCGTCTGAAGTTTGGACTGTGCCTGTAGTCTGATTGACTGAGAGCTTGCCTATAAACGTCGTAGACATGTTTAAAGCAGTGTTGTTGTATGCCGCTACGACTGAGGGAGGCATCACATTCGCCACCATGGGCATGAGTATTTGGATTAGTAATGACATAAGGAGGAATGCTGAAATCATGCGGTATATTGTTATCATTTGTAGTCCCTGCTCATCAATACTATAAATATTACAGCAATAATTATAAATCCTATTATGTAAGCCATGCTAAGCGTGAGTATGTTGAACGCCCATAATGCGAACAGGATTATAGGAGCTCCTATGAACGGAAGGACTTTCCCGTCTATGAACAAGCCCATAAGCCCGAGCATTATCACCATGGCTATAGGACCGAGCAAGCCGTAGAGGTTTAGTATATGGGCTTGGAACTGCGTGTAGTATGTTGAAATGGTAGTGTTGAGCGGGTCGCCGAAATTCGCTGAGGTTACTACTTGAAGGTTCTCGCTAGTGTTGAGACCTGTTATTACTTTCACGAATGAAGACGCATTTATCTGCACTTGCTTAATAAGCTTGGCAGAAGAGCCGAATACTCCTGACTGATTGTATATGTCTATCGTGAAGAAGTGTATTGTTGGGCCATATCCCGCTCCAGAACATTTTATTGCAGTCGTGTTTAGTGTTGTGCATGTTGCGTTGAGCCTCAGCTCAGGCGCAAGCGTTATGTTTGCAGTTATGGGAAGCGTGATTGAATATGGAGAGCTTATCAGGCTTAGCGGCGTCTGATATACTACCTTCTGGCAATTAGGGCTAAGGAATATGAATTTGTATGCATTCTCTATCTCTGTTGGGTAGTCAAATGGCGATGCAGAGGTTATCTTGTAGCTTCCTACCTGCTCCATGCTTCCGTTGTATTGCGACTGGAATATCATGTAATAGCCTACCGCTCCATAGCCCGAGCCCTGGAGCACACTGTATTGGACATCCTGCCCTGCTTGATCTACGAAGTATTGGTTGAATGTAGAGTAGTTTGAGCCTATGATTACAGGGCAGAAGTTGTTGTAAGTCTTGAAGTAATTTGTCTTTATGCCTGCAAGAGAGATGTTTGAAAGGCTTAACAGTGGATTTTGGTAATTGCTCTGGGACATATACTCGCTTATTCCACTTGTAGTTGAAATGTTGAAGTTATTTGATATTGTGAATGTGTAATTGTTAAACAACGCTGTTGCGCTAAATGAGGCTGTTGAAGGGCTTATTGGAGTTCCGTTTATGGCTGCGTATGAGTTTATAAATGCAATCTTTCTCGTTATTGGAGCTGCTGGAACAGTATTGCTTGCTATTACTGACATCTTGGATAGTGTTATGCTGCTCTGCACCTGCGGGTTGTCCGTAAGGTTTAGGTAGAAGGAAGTGAAAGGATAATTGAGCTTGATAGCATTTGTGAAATTCACTTGCAGATTAGGGCTGCTAAAGACTGCACCTGCGCTCGTGTTGAGCTGCTGATTTGCCACGGGCTCATTGGCAGGGATTATCTCCCAGGAGCTTGGCTTTGCTGTCCATGTTGGAGTATGGGCTAAAATTGGGAAGTATTGTATT
>JAJZWO010000004.1 GCA_021846635.1 Microcaldota archaeon
TAGGTAACTATACTGCCATAATGCCTGTCATGATCTCCTTGAATGCCACAAATGGTTATCTCCAATGGACAACAAATGAATCGGCAGGCCCCATTCCAGCCAACATTGAGGCACCTCCAATATCAGAACTGGGGGGATATGTTTATTCCGGCAACCCGGAAAGTGGGAATTTCTTTATTGTGAATGCGACGACCGGAAAGGTATATAAAATAATAAGGAGCGCACCAGTATACGGAACAGCATTTTCATACGGCAACAGGACATTTATACCTGAGTACAACGGCACGATAATCATGCTCAACAGCACTTTTGGAGAGTCTTCTTATAACACAGGCGACGCGATGCTTTTGGGCTTGGTTCCTGACCGGAGCGGCCTTATTCTGTACGGCGACGGATTTCTCAACAGTTTGAGTTACAATGAGATTTTTAATGCATCATAGGGCGGGCTTTGATGTTATTGGCATTAATTTTTTTGATAGTTCCTCTATTTTTCGGGTTTTCTGTTACATTAAAATCCAGGTTATTGGACACATACACAAAAAAGCTAGCAGTAGGATTGCCAATTGGGGTGGCAATATTCTCCTTTGAAAACTTATTGCTATATGCAATTCTTGGAAATTTTTCCACTTCGGTCCCAGCAATTGCATCAGTCAGTCTGCTCGTAGTAGGGGCAATTTTGACGTATAGGTATTATAGGGATGGACGGAGCAACAGGCTTTATGATATGCCAAAACCGCTATTCGCGTCGTTTTTAATTGTATTTGTGATATTGGCTGTAATTTTTTCAACTTCAATGTACTCATCTGGCGGAAACATTTATTGCAGCAACATCGGAATGTGTTCGGACATATCGTATCATATTGGGATAGGGGAATCTTTATTGCATACAAGTTTCCCACCAAAATACCCATTTGCAATAGATACAATCAATATCTTTCCTTTTATCGCAGACTTTTACACTGCAATCCTGATTGATTATGGGATGGGATTGGTACCCTCAATAATAATAAGCGACCTTGTGCTTATATTCTGCATATTGCTGCTCGGCTTTGAAACCGCATACCGGATTACAAAGAGCTCGATTGCTACTCTATCTTCCCAACTTTTCTTCTGGTTTGGGACCAATTATGCTTTAGCTGTCCTAGTAAATTATTTAAAATTACCTGGATGGTTTAACCAGATAGGGGCTTATCAACTGTCGCAAAAGGCCGAAAACATTGGAAGTATTGCAGCACAGCTACTGCGTTATCCATTGTCCAGCTGGGTATACAGCTTGTATTACCTTATAATGCCGCAACGCGACCTGATACTGGGACTTGCTGTAACGTTGCCAGTATTCTATTTACTTTATATCGTTTTGACTGAACACAGAAAAATTGGATCAACAGAAATTGCAATAATCGGCATTTGCGTAGGTATGCTTCCATTAATAAACCCGACGAGCTTTCTAGTAGCGGTTGTCTTCCTGATAGTAGCATGGGTGTATTATAGGAGGAGTTTTAGGCGAAATGATGTTCTATACGTTGGCATATTAATTGTTGCTCTTGCATTGCCCCAATTGGCATATATACACATGCAAAGCATAAGCAGCGGCTGGTTTCATCTTTTGAACGGCTTCAATACATTGGGAGGAAATGCTGGAAGTTATATATCTGCGCTGAACTTCTATAGCTTGCTCCTCTACTGGATTGAGAACATTGGGATAGTGGCGTTGATTGCAATTCCTGGTGTTGCGTACATAGGGAAGAAACGCCTAGGTTTCTTCGCCCCATTCCTTGCAATTTTTATATTTATAAATCTTATATCAATACAGCCGAACCCGTTTGATTCAAATAAAATCTTCGTGTACGTTTATTTCTTCCTTGCAATTTTAGGAGGGTATGGATGTTCCTGGCTTTTCTCTGGAGGCGTGGAGCACAAGGTTCTAGTCGTAGCTATAATATTACTTGTAGTGGTACCGAGTTTGACGGTATACATATTCAACTACGGCGCGCCGTTCCAGCTCTTGAGTACGAGCGACAATTCTGCAATAAGATTCATAGAGAACAGCACACCGAGCGGGGCAGTGTTTGCGGTTAATAATTATACTACCCTTTTCCAGATGCTGGCTTTCACTGGAAGAAGGAGCCTGATATCGATGGCGCCGTACGTCTCTATTGACGAGTATAGCATTCCTCCTAAGACATTGGAGAACATATCGAACAGCATAGTCTACAATGGGTCGTGCGCAAACGCGCTCAGGTACAACGTGTCGTATGTGCTCTTTGAAGGAGTGCCGGAATCTGTCCCGCATAACCTCTCTTTGGTCTACAGCAATACCACAGAGTCGGGGAAGTACCATATACAATGGATGGATAATGTCTATATCTATAAGCTAAAATGCTAGAACGGCTTGGTGTGATTAACCAAGAAACGAGTCACGTTATTAAGTACCCGTTCACTATGTAGTCGTCTGTTGGCGCCGTATTCACATCGTAAACAGTGAAGTTGCCTGATACGACGTCGAGCGTGTCAACCCTGACATTCGAGCCAGTCTGCGGGTCAAAGAGTTCGCTGCCCACTGTTATGTTCGCAGCGCTCTGCATACGCCCGTTGAGCATGAGCACCTCGTTCGCGTCTACGGTAAGGTTTGAATTTATTATGTACTCCTGATGGACCACTATTCCCTCGATTCCAACCACAGTGGTTGGGACCACCTGCCTGGTCAGGTTGTTGTACCCTTCTACCACGTCACCAAGAGTAAGCGAACCGACACTTATTACGCTGCCGTTTGCGAGCTGCGCAGTGTCTATTTCTGACACAGAGCAGCCGCCGGAGCCGGAGGTTGTAACCCTGTCTATCAGGTATCCATTTCCTATGAAATTGTTCGTAGGCGCGGCAAGGAAATCGTATACCATGCCGCCGCTGTGAAGCACGGTGATGTTTGTTATCTTAACGTATGTGTTGTTGAGCGGAGAGTAGAGCGTATCGCCAACTCTCGCCTGGTAGGCCCTCATCCATGTGCCGTTGACGTACATTACCTCCAGGGAGTCAACCTTGAGTGCATGGTTGAATATGTAGGTGTTGTTTGCGTAGAGCGAAAACACGTATGTCACTGTTGATGGCAAGACCTTCCCTGTCGACGGATTGTACGAGAGCGCCTTCATGCCTTCCCTTATACTGCTCGCCGGTATATATGTGCCGTTCGCGAGGGCTATTCTAGTGCTGCCATATACAGAGCAGCTGGATCTGAATGATATGCTCGAGGCGCCGTTGGTTGAATGTGAAGTACCTGATGCGCCGTTGGTTGATACGGTTGTTGAAGTAGATGTTGTGGATGTTGTGGTTGAGGTTGTGGAAGTTGAAGTAGATGTTGTGGATGTTGTTGTGGAGGTTGTCGTGGATGTAGTGGTCGTTGAGGTGGTTGTAGATGTTGTCGTGGAGGTTGTAGTTGAGGTGGTTGTCAATGTTGTTGAAGTGGAAGTTGAGGTTGTTGAGGTGGTTGTCGAAGTAGTGGTGGACGTTGTTGTCGAAGTCGATGTTGATGTTGTAGATGTTGTCGTGGAGGTTGTTGTTGAGGTGGTTGTCGATGTTGTTGTCAATGTTGTTGATGTCGATGTCGATGTTGTGGAGGTTGTTGTTGAGGTTGTTGTTGAGGTGGTTGTCGAAGTAGTGGTGGATGTCGTGGTGATTGTACTAGTAGTAGAAGTTGAGGTCGTTGAGAGCAGCGTCGTGGTTGGATGCACTACGTTAATGAAATTAGCCTCTATTATGCCGTTGCTGCTTATAGATATGCTGGTGTTCTGCGCGGTTGTCGATGTCACGGAAACGGAGTTTGGGGCCCAGCTAGAGAATCTATACCCGGATGGAGGGGAGGCGTACAGCAGGTAGCTGCCCGTGATAAAGAATCCCTTCTGGCCGCTGAGGTACTTTATACCATTCACGTATATGCTTCCGGTTCCTGTGCTTGTCTCAAACTGAAGCGGTATCAGGTTTATGTTTGATGGAGCGAAGGCCTGCGTCGAATATCCGGACGAGGAGTATGTCGGAGCCTTGCACGATGAAAGCTTAGCAGATCCGCAGATCTGGTAGTCTATTGAGAAGAGCACATTGGTCTTGGAGTTAAGCGCAGGTGCAATTGTGCCTGTTATGTATGCGGAACATATGACTGGAGAGCCGTATGTGGACAGGCTAGGGGTGCAGTTTCCCAGTATGTGGCTGGTGCCGCTCCTTCCTATATCCACAACAGAGACGTTGAAGCCGTTTGATGGTATGTATATTGGAGTGCCGAAATTGTTGTAGAACAGCAGCGTATATTCTATAGGGTGCGTTGAGGACGAAGAGGCAAGGAGGGTTTCTGGGCAAGGGAAAAGCGGCTGTATGCTGCACGTAGACTGCTCGTAGCTCGTTATTGGCCTTGAAAGCGCCAACACCACTATTATTGCAATCGCTATTGCTATAAGCAAGATTGCCCATGAGTAGGACACAAGCATGTCTATTGCTGCTTGCTGGCGGGTAGCGCTCTGTTTCATATGAGATTGTTTCAAGTGATATATATTTATAGTTTCATTATTCATCAATACGTCGCTATGTGATGCTGATGGGCAGAGTGGTCGCTTTCCTTAGACTTACTAGGATAGAGCACAGCTTAATGTTGATTGTTGCTGTGCTAGCAGCAGAGCTGATAGCCGGAAACGGCAGGCTGCCCACAGCATTCATACTCCTGTTGAGCCTAGTCACGCCAGCGCTTGTAAGCATGGGATCATTCGCAATAAACGATTACTACGACATAGAAACTGACAGGGCAAACAAAAGGGTCGACAGGCCCATCATAGCAGGGGTTATAAAACCTAGGGAAGCATTCTGGACGGCTATTGCATGCTTCATAATCGGGGTACTGGCGAGCGCGTTGATAAACTCTGCTGCATTTGTCATAGCGCTCGTATTTGCGGTTCTCGCATACGCATACAGCTACAAGCTGAAGAACACTCTCCTTCTTGGAAATGCTTACATAGCTTTTTCGATGGCTATACCGTTCGTTTACGGAAGCTACGTGGTATCAGACTCAATGCTTCCGTCACTTCTGGTAGTATTTGCAATCATATTCCTGAGCGGGCTGGCTAGAGAGATACATGGCCTGATACGCGACTACGCAGGAGACAGAAAGGCCAGGCACTCAAGAAGCCTACCGTATTATATAGGCAAAAGAGGATCCGCAATCACGGCAATGATATTATATTTGGCGGCGATAGCGCTGAGCGCAGAACTTTTTGTGTATTTCAGGCCGTTCTTGGGCAACATGGTGTACATTGCACCAATATTTGTAACAGATTTGCTGCTCCTCTATGTTGGGATAGTCTATCTGGGCGCAAAAGCTAAGAGGGAGTATGGAATTGCGAGGAACTTGAGTCTCGGAGCCATGGGTCTTGCGCTCTTTGCGATATTGTTTTCAAGCCTGCTCTACATACCAGTATGACTCAGGTTTGCAATGAGAAAAAGAAAAGGAGGCGCACGTTATCTCTTGGCGTGCGCCTCGCGTCTTTATTATGTGTTAGCTGCACTCGCTGTGGCCGCACTTGGGGCAGGTGTAGCACCCTTCCGCAGCTATCATGTTGGTCGCGCAGTCGGGGCAGGGAAACTGCTTTGTAGCCGAGAGGACGTACGTGCTTGCGCCATCCCTTATCTCTGAAACCGTCGTAGTTGTGTTCTGCTGCATGTGGCTTTTCTTTGACTCTGCAAGCGAGCTGCTCCTAACGTGCTCCTTCTGGTCGACAGCCTGGAGCACCTGGACGCTCTTGCTGCTGTCCCTGTAGACCGTTATCCCCTTGCAGCCAAGCTCGTAAGCCATGAAGTACGCTCCCTCGATGTCCTGCGGGGTGGCATAGCTCGGGAAGTTTATCGTCTTTGATACTGCGTTGTCGGTGTACTTCTGGAACGCTGCCTGCATCTTGACGTGCCATTCCGGAGCTATGTCGTGCGCAGTCACGAAGAGGCGCCTGACATCCTCCGGTATCTCCTCCACGTCCTGTATTGAGGTCCTGCCTGCAAGCTCCTTCATCAGTGCCTCTGAGTAGAAGTTGTACTGCAGAGCAAACTTCTCGAATTCATTGTCGACCTCTATCAGGTTGGAGCCGAGGCTGTCGTGCACGTTCCTCATGTACACCACCGAGAATATGGGCTCTATTCCCTGCGAGGCGCCGCCTGTTATTATGCTTATAGTTCCTGTAGGGGCTATCGTTGTGACCGTTGAGTTCCTGAGCGGCTTGTAGCCAAGCCTGTACCATATGCTGTCCTTGAATGCCGGGAATGGACCCCTCTCCTCAGCGAGCTTCTCGCTCGTCTTCCTCGCATTTTCTGTTATGAAAGACATGACTTTCTCTGCCAGCGCAAGCGCCTCGTTGCTGTCGTACCTTATCCTTAGCTTTATCAGCATGTCGGCCCAGCCCATGACCCCGAGGCCTATCCTCCTTATGGATTTGGATATTTCGTCTATCTGCTTGAGCGGGTATTTGTTTGCGTCTATGACGTCGTCGAGGAACCTTGTTCCTGTGGCGACCGTCTTTCCGAGCAGGTCCCAGTCTATCTCGTACTTGTGTTCTACCAGCTTTACCATGTTTGCCAGGTTTATTGAGCCCAGATTGCACGAGTCGAACGGGTAGAGCGGCTGCTCTCCGCATGGGTTGGTTGACTCTATCGGGCCGTATGAAGGCACCGGATTAGAGAAGCTCGAATTCATCCTGTCGAGGAACACCAAGCCTGGGTCGCCGGTCTTCCAAGCCATCGTCACTATCAGGTTCCACACGACCTTGGCGCTCAGCCTTCCGACCGCCTTGCCAGTATGCGGATTTATGAGGTTGTATTCGTCTCCATTCTTGAGCGCCTTCATGAACTCGTCAGTCACGCCAACTGATATGTTGAAGTTGCGTAGGACGCCCTCGTTCTCCTTTGAAACTATGAAGCTGAGTATGTCGGGATGGTCTACGCGCAGTATGCCCATGTTGGCTCCGCGGCGCTTTCCGCCCTGCTTTATCTGCTCTGTCGCAGCGTCGAATATCTTCATGAACGATATAGGGCCGCTTGAAACCCCGCTCGTGCCGTGGACTATGTCGTTTGCAGGCCTGAGCCTGGAGAATGCGAAGCCCGTCCCTCCGCCGCTTTTGTGTATCATGGCTGCGTACTTGACTGAGTCAAAGATTTCATCTATCGAGTCGCCCACAGGGAGAACGAAGCATGCGCTGAGCTGCCCTAGGTTGGTTCCCGCATTCATAAGAGTAGGGGAATTGGGCATGAAACGCATTGAGGTCATCGCGTTGTAGAACTCCTTGGCTATCTCATTAACCTGCGCTTCGTCCTTGTTGTAAGCAGACTCGGCCTTCGCAATGGAATTCGCTACCCTCCAGAATAGCTGCTGCGGAGTCTCCACAACCTTTCCCTGCTCGTTCTTGAGCAGGTACCTTGCCGAAAGCACTATGAGAGAATTGAGCGGCATCTTGAGATCGTCGTCCACTATGCCAAGCGATGCCTTGAATATCCTGGTCTCGGAGTGCTTGTGCCTATAGAGTATGTATGCCTTCGACACATTCGGATCTGTTCCCATGAGCGATTTCTCCACTATGTCCTGTATCTCTTCTACGCCAATCTCGTCCCTGTCAATGGAGTTTATCTTGGCTACCACGTCTTCGGTTGCATGCTTTGCATCAGAAAGATTCTCTGCGTCGGTCCTATTAGAATACGTACTGGAAAACGCTTTCTGTATAGCAGAAGTTATCTTGCCCTCGTCGAAGGCAACTTTCTCACCATTCCTTTTCAAGACAATTTTGGCCGCCATATGCATCCCCCTAAAGTGTGCAGTAGCTATTTTTCTGGCAAGTTTTAAATACTCACAGTTCCGCTAATATGCACATTGATGGGCTGTGTTTAGGCGATTGGTTTAAAAAGCTTTAGATTAGCGGTTGTCGAGGGTGTCGCAGTCGTATTCAAAGTCCTTCTGAAGTTGCATCCACGCTTTCTTGTATGCGTCGTGAAACTGCGGTTCAACATTGAAGAACAGCCAGTTCGAGAACGCAGAATTTATCTTTGTGTTCTGGGCGACCTCGCTTATGTCCGAGGTTGTTATTGATTTCCACCTGCCGTTCTTGGCATCCCTGTATTCCTCGCGTACTTCCTGCTGGTTCAGGTTGAACGACCCGTCAGAGAGGAACTTGTAGGTCCTCCAAGCATGGTTTGACGCAAAAGAAGCTATTATTATCGCGATGTTCCTGGTTTCTATATCCTCTGCAGACATTTCCGCATCGGGCTTGAACGCGACCTTGTGTATACGGTCCTTTATCAGGTCATATTTTGTAAGGTTGTGTTTTATCGGCATCCAATCCCATCGCACCATTCTGTACAACCAACTACGCGCTGCAGAAAAACTCTGCAACGATAGTATATTGCAAAGCAAACTATATAAGCTTATATCAACGGCTAGCTGTTTCTGTAGTGGTGCAACATCTTGAGAAGATTTTTATTTGATTCGTGGTATATATGTAAGGCGATAGTTTATGGCGTTCCTAGGCATGTTCGGAAAAAAAGATGCGCAGCAGGCGGAGAAGTTCTCGCCTTACATGATTTCGACTGAGTGGTTCCCGTACAGGTTGTATTCAGGGAAGAAGGGATCCTCGATACTCTTCATAAAGGTAAGGAACCTGACAAGTGAGCCTCTGTTGACCTCTTTTGCGGTGGAGCTGCCAGGGAAGCTCAGCTTTGACGAGATAGGGCTTTCCAAGGTGAAGGAGCTGAAGGTTGGTGAGATAAAGCCTTCTGAGGTGAAGGAACTGAAGCTCAACATTTTCAGCTCAATCGACACGGATCCTGGAGAGTACACGGTAACAATGACATCGACCGCACACTACCAGGATTATGACAAGGTCATAAACGCAGTCAGAAAAAGAACCTCGATAAACGTCGTCTAGGACTGTGGCTTTGCCTCCTTCGGGCTTTCGGTGTAGGCGCTTATCGCAAAGATGAGTTCTGCGAGCTTCATTCCCTTTTCGCTGAGCTTTATGCTTTTTGACCTGCCATGTCGCTCCGATGATGTTATCCCGAGCTTTTCGCATTCTGACAGGAAATTGCTTACGTGGACGTAGGTTGTCCCGGTCGCCTTCGCTATTCCGCTTATGCTGATGTCCTGGCCGCCCTTGAGGAGCAGTATTATACCTGCCTGCTTTTCCCTCAGCAGTATGCTCTCCCTGTGCATCGTTTTATTATACCAGAAAAAGCTTAAATGAGTATTCTGCTGGTTTTTATTGAGAGGTAGACGACAATACGCCAGCAAACTAAAGGTATTAATTAGTTTCTACAAAAATATCCTTAGAGAACCCAATGGTGTAGATTATGGTGAAGTTTATAATAGCTAAACAGCTGGTAGGGAAGAAAGTTGTAACAAACGACGGATTTGACCTCGGTGTCTTCGTTGACATGGAGGTGAGCGAGGTTACGGGGAAGATAAAGACGATAGTTGTAGAGCCCGACATGGACAGCTCGATAGCAGAGAAGATGGTTGGGGACGACAAATACATAAAGGTGCCGTACAATGCCATACTCGCTGTCAACACTTACATAGTGACGGACAGGAAGCAGCTGTAGCCTTCTCTTCGTCGCAGGGGTGGTTGTATCATAATATGCGGCGGTGACGAGGCAGGTAGGGGCGCGGTGCTGGGTCCGCTTGTTGTATCGATAGTTGGAATCGGAAAAGGCTCGGTGAAGAAGTTCGCTGATATCGGGGTGCGCGATTCCAAGCTCCTTACCCCGAAAAGGAGGGAGGAGCTGTATGAACAGATAAGGGAGGTAGCTTCTGCTATAGAGGTAGGGGTAATAAGCGCAGAGGAGATAAACGAGGCGATGGCCAAGGGGATCTCGCTTAACGAGCTTGAAGCGTCACATTTTGCACAATTATTCGACAAGGTAAAGCACGAGGTAGGGGAGCTTTACCTCGACTCTCCAGACGTGATAGAGGAGAGGTTTGGGATGCGCGTGAACATGTATTCAAAGAAGCCCACAAGAGTCGTGGGCATAAGGGGGAGCCGCAAGGATGGCGTAAGGTACACGAAGGTAGTATCGGAGCACAAGGCGGATGTGAAATATCCTGTAGTGTCGGCATCGAGCATAATATCAAAAGTAACAAGGGACATGGAGATACGCAAGCTATGCAAGGCGTCTGGGATAGACTTCGGGTCAGGGTATCCGTCAGATTTCAAGACGATAGACGCGGTGAGGAAGAACATCGGCAACGCCTACGTGGAAAAGAATATAAGGAAGTATTGGAAGACTATAGGCAGGATAAAGCAGACCAAGCTCACGTATTTCTGAACTGCAGGTTTACGCTTGGGTGGGCCTGTGGCGCAACTTGGACAGCGCACGTGGCTTCGGACCACGCGGTTGCGGGTTCAAATTGGGCATGCCTGCGGCATGGCCATGAAAATCCCGCCAGGCTCGCTGCTTTACTTCTTCTCCTCTTCCTGTATCCTCGTGGTGCTGATGACCAGTGGAGGTATAAGTCCGAGCGATGAAGCTACCAGCGTTCCGGTGGCGCTGCACCTGAAGTTGAGGGCGTTTATCACTTCCTCGGCAAGGACGGTTGGGAGCCTCTTCTCGTCGTTCCATTTCTTCATGACTGCTGTGAGTACATCCTTTGAGTCCTTCACGTCTACAGTGCCGCGTATCTTTATGCTGCCTATGCTCTTTGCAGAAGCCGCATCGGAATCGAAGTAGTCTGCTGAAAAAGTATACGCTATGGCGATGTGCTCGCCTTTCGACTCTATCCCTTCAAGGTTTATGTTGAGCTTCGGGAATCTCTGCTTTGAAACAGCATCTATAGAGTCTATGCTGCCTTCTACCTTCGCTATTGTCAATCCTGTTATCATTTGATCACTCGTTTGCGCTACGCGCACCAGCGCTACAAACCAGACAGTTGGCGCGCATGCAACGCATTCGTATATTGTAACAAAAAAGCTTTTAAGCCTTCACCCAACCCATGTGCATAAATGTCGTAGCCGTATGCACAGGCTGTGAAAAGCTTTTATTAAGTTGCTGGTAATTGTTATAAGCAGCGTTGATATCGTGCAAAAAATAGGGATTATCGCAATAGCTGTGTTCGCCATGGTGCTGGCGACAGGAATAGCGCACGCCTCGTACGCGGTGCAGAGCGTAAACACGACCGTGACAATAAGCACAAACAACACTGGTCATGTCATACAGATTGTTGAATTCATGGTGAGCAACCAATCGGCGAATCAGTACTCCACAGCGAGGGTTGCACTTAACCTTACTGTGAGCGCGTGGGAGAGCCTGATTGGCAGCCAGCAAGTTAACTATGACCTTATAAATCCGCATTCAGGGGTGAAAAACCTGAAGCTTCTCCCAGGGGCGCTCACTGTGAACGGCAACCACTACGTGGCAGACATAATACTGAATTATTACGTTAACAACGTTACATCATACAAGGAGATAGCTCCTAGGACATTCTACTACTCGTTCAACCCCGACGTGCTCAACTTTCAAAGCAGCCAGAGCGGAGTAAACCTACCAAGCGATGCGAGATTCAACATAGTGCTTCCCGGTGGCTCGAAAATAATATCGGTATACCCTGTACCGGACTATCCTTCTGTGATAAACTACACAGCGCACAACACCAGCATGATATCCTGGGATGCAGGAGAGCCGCTCTCAAAGTTTCAGCTGAACTTCGAGGTCAAAGAGAGCCTGTCGGCTGAAGTAATAAACTTCTTTGGGAAGGTGTATTCGGAGCTCGGCCTCCTCACATATGTAATAGTAGGAGGGCTGATAATAGCTTTCATAGTTTATACTTATTACAAAGTAAGGTAGTCTGATGGCGGACGAAAGGAGAGAGGTTCTTGAGCTAATAGCGAGGGGCGAAAGCATCGACGCCATATCGTCAAAGACAGGCATGGAAGCCAACAGGCTTCTTGGGTTGGTGGAATCGCTTTCTGGCGCAGGACTAGTTGACATTTTAAGGGAGACGAGGACCATCGCACGCCTTACTGGTGAGGGAAAGGGATACCTGGATGAATTTCCCGAGGAGAAATTGCTACGTGAGGTCGAGAAGGGCGGCCAGATAGAGCTTTCAAAGGTAGGAAACAGGATAGGACTTATATGGGCGAAGAAGAACGGCTGGTTGATAATTGAGGGAGGCCATGCGAAGCTGCAGGAGGGCAAACATGTGCATGCAGGCTCATCATATGTGCAGAGGGATGTGCTGCGGAAGCTGCACAATGCTGAAGGCTCCGATGCCTCTGAAATTATAGAAAAAAATAAGGAAGTGGCTGACATTCTCGTGGCGCGCGGGCTTGTCAAAATAGAGGCTGAGAACTCTGTTTCAGCAATCAAAATAACTAAGAAAGGGAAGGAGGAGCTTGAAGCAGCGGAAGAGACAGGCATTCTGACGCGCGAGATGATTAGGTACGGCGATACCTCCAAGATGAGGTTCAAGAAATACAGTGTCGATTCTTCAGTTGAGCGTGCCGGAAGCGCAAGGCTACACCCAATGCACAAGATGATAAGGGCGATACGCGACAGATGGGTCGGCATGGGCTTCAAGGAGACGTATGGCCCGATAATAGAGTCGTCCTTCTGGAACTTCGACGCCCTGCTCTCGCCGCAGGACCACCCTACCAGGGAGATGCAGGACACCTTCTTCCTTTCAAATCCGAAAGAGATTGACATAGAGGACTTGGTGATGCTCGGCAGAGTAAGGAAGATGCACAGAAAGGCTTGGAGGGAGAAGTGGAGTGAAAAGCTGGCGAGGCAAGCAGTGCTGAGAACGCACGCCACAAGCGTTTCTGCCCACAACATAAGCAAGTATGCAACGTTCGATTCGGACTATCCGATAAAGCTGTTCTCCGTGGGGAAGATCTTCAGGAACGAGAGCGTCGACTACAAACACCTCGCAGAGCTGCACCAGATAGATGGCATAGTGATAGGCAATTCTCTCACTCTCGCGAACCTTTTTGACATACTGAAGAATTTCTATGCGTCGTTTGACATAGACGTGAAATTCAAGCCCTCGTACTTCCCGTTCACCGAGCCTTCGGTCGAGATGTATTACTATGACGAAAGATTCAAGGACAACATAGAGCTCGGAGGGGGCGGCGTAATAAGGGGGGAGATATCGAAGGCGCTCGGCACAAAGAAGACTGTGCTTGCATGGGGGCTCGGGGTCGAAAGGCTGATGTTCAACTACTTACGCATGGAGAGCCTTTCTGATTTGTACTCAAACAACGTAAGATGGTTGAAGGAGGCAAACGAACTGGTGCTATGAAATGACAAAAGTAGAATTCATGCTTTCAGATTTCAAGGGTGTGGGGCTCTCCCAGGAGGAGCTGGAGAGAGCGATACCCGGGATAGGCATGGAGGTTGAAGGGCTGGATGGAAAAAGCATAAAGATAGACGTCACGCCAAACAGACCGGAGCTGCTTGATTTCGACATGATGGCAAATGCGCTGCTGATGTTCACAGGCAAGCGCAAACCTGACGCCGAACGGTACAATGCCGATGATGCGCAGTCGCCAAAGGTAGTGGTAAATAAATCTGTGGCTGGTATAAGGCCGTACATATCATGCATGATAGCTCACGGGGTTGACCTTTCAGGAAACAGGCTTCGCTATCTTATAGACTTCTCGGAAAAGCTGAGCGAGGGATATGGTAGGCATAGGTCCAAGCTCGCCATGGGGCTTCACAGCCTTGATTCAATAAAGGGAGATGTTGAATACCTTGCAGGCGATGGAAAGTTTATACCACTGGGTTCAAGCGAACCGAAGAGTTTCGGCGATATACTGCGCGAGAGCCAGAAGGGGATGGCCTATTCACATACGGTATCAAAGGGAAATGGAAAGATTCCCTATTTGAGAGACTCTGAAAAAATCCTATCGATGATACCGATAATAAATTCTGAAGCGACCAAGATATCGCATGACACGAAGAACCTTTTCATAGACATGACCGGCACGTCATCTACTGCCGTATCTGATGCAGCAGACATAATGGCGTGCGCACTGATTGCGGGGGGCGCGACGGTGCAGCGCATCACAATAGAGTACGATGGGAGCAGCAAAACTGAGGCTACGCCGCTACTTGAGGTCAAGTCAACACGAGTAGGAGTGCACAAGGCGGAGAAGAGCCTTGGGTTCTACCTTGATTCCGGAAAGATTGCAGGGCTGTCGGAAAAGATGGGGCACATAGGGTACGTTTACGGGAGGAGCCTTGTGATAAAATCGGCGCCTTACAGGAAGGACATACTAGGGGAGCAGGACATAGTTGAAGACATAGCCATGGCTTACGGATTCGACAGGATTGAGCCATTGCCGATTGTAAGCCAATCATTCGGCGCGGTAGGGAAGTATACGGAGAGTTACGAACTCGCTTCAGAGATAATGGTAGGCATGGGATACAGCGAAGCGATGAACAACTACCTCACGAGCGAGGGCACATGCTTCACCAAGATGTGCAGGGAGCTGGACGAAAAGAGCTCTATACGGGTCTCGTATTCAAAAACGGAGAATATGTCGGTGCTTAGGGACATTGTCCTGCCGAGCCTTATGGAGGATCTTGAAAGGTCTGCCAATGAGCCAATGCCGCAATCGCTATTCGAATTCGGAAGCGCATTCAGCATGCGCAACGGCAGAGCCATGGAGGGCACAAGGCTTGCGCTGGTGAGGGAGCATTCCAAAGCAAACCTGTCAGAAGTTGCGTCATGCGTAAAGGAGTTCTGCCTAAGGTTTTACGGCAAGGTGCCGGCATTCAAGGATTCCGAGAAAGAGTATTTCATAAATGGGAGATGCGCGGATGTCGTGGTTGATGGAAAGCGCATAGGAACCATAGGAGAGGTTTCACCCACGGTGCTGCGCAATTTCAACCTTAGCGACCCTGTTGTCGCAGCCGAGCTTTCGATAGAGGATGAGAAGGCCTATTAGGCCTGCTGCTTCTTTCCAAATATCCTTGACATCACTGAAGCTTTCTTTTGAGTTTTAGGTTCCTGCGGAGCTTCCTGCTCTCCCTGGTGCACGGACGACCAGTCGACCTCTGGATGCTGGGCCTCATACGCCGCCTGGTACTCCTTCTGCTTCTGCGCCTTCTTTACGGCGTACTCCTTCTGCTTTACCTCCCACTCTGGCTTCATCTTCCTCCACTGTGCCATAGTGAAGCCGTAAGGCGGGTGCTCCCTTATGCTTTTGGGGTTGTACGCGTACTTGTAGAATTCGTTGTAGTAATCATAATCCTCCTCGTGCAGCTTGGACCTGTCTACATGGACGCCCTCCTTTGCCATGAAGTCTATGAGCGCATCAAGAGACATCTTCTCCTTTATGTTGTCCGCGCCCTCAGGATTGTATATGACTGTTATCTTGCAGCGCGAGAACTCGACCCACGCCTTTATCACAGGCTCCTGGAGGAGGAGGCGGTATTGCAGCCTTGCAGAGTATTCCTGCGTCTTGAGCTCCGACTTGTCCAGGCCCTCGAAGACGACCTTCTTTATGATCTTGTACGGGACCCTGAACCTCTTCCCGTCCTCAACCACATAGTTCTTGGAGTCGTCAATCTCATTAGAGTGGCGCTGCTGCTCCAAGTCCTGCCTGTACTTAGATTCGCTTATGCTTGTCTCTTCACGCCTGTCCAATTAAAACACCTTACGCTTTTATGCTCTCGAATTGCTCGTTGGCAAAGTTCGCGACTGGCTTGCCGCCGTTGACCGGCAGGGCGAAGTAGTCTACCATCTTGCCGTATGCCTTCTGGTATGACTCTGTCGCCTTGAGCGCCTTTATGTCGCGCGTGTACTTGTCGGACTTGTAGCTCCAGTTCGCGTGGTTCTTTTCCCACTCCACTGCAGGAATGCTGTACTGCCTCTGTATCTTGTCCCTGTATATCTCAGGGAAGACGTTGAATGTGCAGAACGGAAGCACTTCGCCGTTTG
This sequence comes from Microcaldota archaeon, assembly GCA_021846635.1. GTDB lineage: Archaea > Micrarchaeota > Micrarchaeia > Micrarchaeales > Micrarchaeaceae > JAJZYW01. The sequence continues at coordinate 15,944 of JAJZWO010000004.1, forward strand.
GCTGCGCGTAGTGTATGTCGCACTTCTCCACCCTCTTTATGTCGTAGGTGTATTCGTCCTGGAAGTGCATCATTCCAACGAAAAGCGTCTTCATCTGGAACTGGCCCATGCTGGCGAAGTCATGCTTCATCAGCACTGACGATATCAGCTTGAAGAAGTTGACAGACTTTGGCTGCTTCTCCTTGTTTATGAACTTCTTGAAGCCGAGCAGAGCCTTCACCGCTATCATGCGCTTCTGCAGCTTGCTCTTCCCGTCCATCTCGTCCACTGCGTGCTGTATGTGCGCCATGAGGCCCTCCAGGTCTATGAACCTGCCTACAGGTATCACCTTGTTGTCCTTGTCAAGGAACAGGTATGTTCCTGCGCCGCATGCAAAGTGTATCGAAAGGTCATACTTGTACTCTCCGGACAGCGCCTCGACGAACTTGCTTATGCCGCCTATGTACGGCACTGCAGCCCAGTCCTCCTTCTTTATAGCGCCATTTGTCTGTTCCTCTATGAGTTTTATGGCACCTGGTATCGAGATGCGCTGCTTCTCCCTGAGCCTCGTCGGCATCCTGCCAACCAGGGACACAGGCTGGAAGTTTACAGCCCTTATGACGTCTATATTGTTCAGGGCGAAGTTTATCATTGCGCCGAGCTCGTGCTCGTTTATCGTCCTGATTACTGTCGGGACGAGTACTACGCTGAAGCCTGCCTTCCTTGCCGCATCGAGCGTGAGCGGAGCCTCCCAGTGGTTCTTCGGGTTTGCCCTTGCGCTTACCCCGTCGAAGCTCATGTAAAGCGTGCTGACGCCTGCGTGCCTGAGCCTCTTTGCGAGCTCTGGATTCTGTGCCATTGTTATGCCAGTAGTATTCATCTGTATCTGGTCGAACCCGTCAGCCTTGGCCCTCTGCACTATCTCTACTATGCGCGGATGCAGGGTCGGCTCGCCGCCTGTTATCTGCAGAGCGTTCGAGGGTATGGGCTTTTGGTTCCTCAGGTTCTTGAATATCTTGTCTATTTCGTCAAGGCTCGGCTCGTAGATTGCCTCGCCCTCCTTTGCGTAGAAGAAGCAATACCAGCAGCTCAGGTGGCACCTGTTTGTTACCACGACGTTGGCAAGGCCGGTGTGCGACTTGTGCCTTTCGCACATTCCGCAGTCCATGGGGCAGTTCGCTCCCTTTGTCGGAGTGACGACGTTGGGGTTGTCGAATCCTCTTCCGAAATAGTTGTAGCGCCTCATCTTCATGTACATGTCGTAGTCTTCCCAGTACTTCTCTATCGTCCACTTATGCTCAGGGCAGAACTTCCTTATCATCACGTTCTCCCCGTCCTTGTATATGGTGCCCTTTATCACGAGCTTGCACTCCGGGCAAACAGTCATGGTCTGCTCTATAACGGGCATCTTCTCTATGTCTTCTATGGTCCTGTGGTATACTGCAAGCACAGGGTCCTCTGCAGGCGCCTGCTTCTCCTCTGGAAGCTCAGGCCGTATGTTGTTGATATTCTCTATGACGTTCAGGTCCTTCTCAAATTCTACCTGCTTCTCAAATTCGCTTTTTGCATCCATTAACACACCGTCTTGTATGCTATTTTCACTATTTGGAAAGTATTTAAAAGGTATACGTGCAGGAATTTACGAAGCTTCCCAAAATGCGCTTTTCTACGTCGTTCGGTCTTGAGTTTTGGAGGCTAAATGCCATTCCAAGGAAAAGGCTGTTTTATTGGTTTTTGCGTGGCCACGGCCTACCTGGCCTTTTGCCGTGCCCCCTGAATTCGTTCCTGCCCTTGCCGCCGCGCAGTGCGCCACCCTGCCTTCGGTTCCTCCAGTTGCCTCCCTGGCCATTCCTGTTCCTGTAACTGCTTGGCTGGCTCGTCTTGGGCCTCTCCTTCGCAGATTCTATAGCCGCCTTCAGATCTGCCAGAAGCCTCTCGGATATGTCGCGCTTGGTGTAGAAATCCGCCCTCGCGGCTATGCATATCTTTGTTGCGTATATCCTTGCCATCCTGCCCTTGTAGTCCTTTGGAGCAGAAGCAATCTCGGGCAGCCTGAATAGTATGCCGTATTTTGGCGGCCTGCTTCCGAACTTTATATGCTTGAAGAGCGCCTTCTCGGCGCCAAGAAGCTGTACTGTACTTGCTGGCATCTTGGCGAGCTTTTCCAGGGAGCCGGCTTTCTGTAGCAGCTCGGCTGCTATGCGCTCGTCTATGAGCTTTGAGACGTTTGGCATTATGCGCCTGGAGGCGCTGTCTATATAGCTGCTTATGGCGATTATTGATTCCTCCATGCCCTTCCCGGCGTTTGCGAAATTCATCAGCGCTGCGCGCTCCTCTGCGCTTATCTCCCTCGTCTTGCTCTGCATGAGCGCATCGGCTATCTGCTGCGCCTTGGCCTCATCGGATATTATGCTGCTTACCGCTTCCTTGTCTGGGTCCTTCTCTGATGATAGGAGAAGCGCCAGGCTTGTAAGAACTCTTGGATTGGATATCTCTACATGCGGATTGTATATCCCGAACCACTCGGAAAGCCTCTCGAAGTAGAGGTTGTAAGAGCGCATGAGCTCGTTGTAAGCATTTATCGACTGCATGAGGCTGTTCTGCTCCTCCTTGTATGACTCGCTTATGCTGCGCTTAACAGACTGGAGCGCCTTGCGCCTAAGCTCTTCAAACGGTTCAACGCTCAAGGAAACACCGCACATATTTGTTATTTAATTTTATTCATTAGTATTATTAAGTATTCTTAGCCTGATTGCGCTTGGAGACCATGCGGCTTGCGGCAGGATGATATTATGGATATAGAGGAATTGTCGGGATTCGCAAAGAGGGCCGGTTTTTTCTGGCCTGCGGCGGACATATATGGCGGCGTTTCAGGAATATTTGACTATGGCCACAACGGCGCGATGGTCAAGCGCAGGTTCGAGCAGCTATGGCTCTCCTACTTTGTACTTAAGAACCAGGACTACCATCTTATAGACGGGTCTACGATACTGCCGGAAAAACCGCTCGTTGCATCAGGCCATGCGGAGAGGTTCAACGACATAATAGTCGGCTGCTCAAAGTGCAAGAGCTACTTCAGGGCCGACGTTATGCTTTCAGACATGGGAATAGAGGTGCATGACGGAGCAAGCGCAGAGGAGATATCAAGCATCATAAAGGATAGGGGCGTCAAATGCCCCAAGTGCTCTGGCGAGCTGATGGAGCCCAAGGCGTTCAACATGATGATAGACGTCAGCCTCGGCCCTGAAAGAGCGGACAGGGGCTACCTGAGGCCCGAGACTGCGCAGTCATCGTACATGAACTTCTTCAGGGAGTTCAGCATAACGAGGAAGAGGCTGCCTATGGGGCTTGCAGTTATAGGAAGAGCATACAGGAACGAGATATCGCCCAGGCAGGGGCTGTTCAGGCTGAGGGAGCTGACCCAGGCCGAGCTGCAGATCTTTTTCGACCCAGAGAAATTTGATGGCGAATGCGGCGAGCTCGAGGGAAGGAAAATGTTCGTGGCGCTTTACCCATCCACCAAGGAGGCCGAGATATCATCCGAGGAGCTTATTGCAAAAGGAATCCCGAGGTTTTACGTGCGCCACATGGAGCTCATAGACAGGTTCTACCGCGACATTCTTGGGATACCGAGCGGGAGGTTCAGGTTCTTCGAGAAGGGAGGGAACGACAAGGCGTTCTACAATAAGGTCCATATGGATCTGGAAGTGATGGTGGAGAGCTGGGGAGGCTTCAAGGAGGTAGGCGGCCTGCACTACCGGGGCGACTACGATCTTACAGCCCATACGAAGGGCTCCAACCAGGACCTTTCTGTGAGCGTTGATGGAAGGCGCTTCATGCCTAACGTCCTAGAGCTCAGCTTCGGAGTCGACAGGAACATATGGATGCTGGTTGATGTATTCCTGAAGAAGGATGGCGACAGGTCGATGCTTTCGCTTCCTGCTGGGCTTGCGCCGTATGATGTGGCTGTTTTCCCACTCCAGGGAAGCGGCGAGCTTGAAGCGAAGGCAAAGGAGATATCATCCGCAATCGGGTCAAGGTTCAGGGTCTTTTTCGACAGGTCCGGATCTATAGGCAAGCGCTACGCCAGGATGGACGAGATAGGTACGCCGATGTGCATAACGGTCGACTTCGACACCGTAGATGGGAAGTCGGAGAAGCACAACACAGTGACAGTGCGCATGCGTGACGACAGAAGCCAGGAGAGAGTTGGACTGGATAAGCTGGAAAATTACATTTCCGGAAAGCTGGCGCTTGCATGATGCGTGGACGGACACAGATGAAGGATGGAAAGTTCGACATAATGCACACTTTCGAGAGCGCACAGCCGCTCACATTCTTTGGAGACTACGACTACTCCAGGAAGGAGATAGCGTATCCTTTCATGGGTAGGCAGGTAAGAGTGGACAGGTTTGGCAAAATAATAGAGGGGAAGGGAGCCGCAGTGAAGGCGGACGTAGCAAGGCGCTTCAGGATAAACGAGGATATTGATGCAATCTACCATGGAATATCAACGGACGATTTCATCCGGGACAGCATAAAGGAGTATAGCGGTATGAGGCTAACCCACAACCTTCCGTGGGAAACCACGCTTGTTTTCATACTGTCGCAATTCAACAACGTGAAAAGGATAAGGCTGACAACGAAAAAGCTTATGGAAAGATACGGCGAACCGGTTTTCGATTCGGCAGGAAGCGCAGTAGGCAAAGGCGTGCCGGGGCCCGAAGCGCTTTCCGCTGCAAAGGTTGAAGACCTAATGTCTTGCGGAACAGGCTTCAGGGCCAAGTACCTGATAAGCGCCGCGAAATACTGCAGCTCAAGCCTTGACCTTGACAGGATATCTGCAAAGGACTATGCCACCATCAAGGAGGAGCTTATGGGAATAGACGGCGTAGGGGACAAGGTGGCGGACTGCATAGCGCTAATGGGATACGGGAAGCTTGAGGCGTTCCCGATAGACACGTGGATAAAAAGGCTTGTTGAGGCGGTTTATTTTAGGGGGAGGAAGAGAAGCCCAAGGCAGATACACGAATTTGCGAGCAATAGATGGGGCGCTTATGCAGGATATGCGCAGCAGTACATTTTCTGGTATGGAAGAAGCAGGTGGAAAACATGGATCTCAAAGAGCAGATAGAGGGCATACACGAATCGCTGGAGAGGAAGCAGCAGAGCATGGACAGGATACTCCAGAGATCGCGGGAGATGGTGCGCATGGCCTCTAAGGCGATAACGCTCATGCATTCAGGCAGGATGGATGATGCGGCAGGCATGGTATCAGAGATGGATTTGCAGAGGGACGAAATGCTTAAGATGTCAAAGGAGGATGGCATGGAGTTCTACTCTGTGCAGCCCCTACAGGAGTATGTGGAGGCGAAGGCGCTGCTCGGAATCATAAGCAATGGAAGGATACCTTTGGAAGAGGAGCTTGGCGTGCCGCAGGAGCCGTATGTGCTTGGTCTCATGGATGTGGTTGGTGAGCTGAAGAGGGAAATACTCGAGTCCATCAGCTCTGGCAAGAGCGAACTTGCCGATACCTACCTTGCAAAAATGAAGGAAATCTACGACGCGACAAGGGGCATAAGGTTCTCCGACTCGGTGCTTCCTGGATTCAGAAGGAAGCAGGATGTTGCAAGGGCGCAGATAGAGAGCGCCTGGAGTGACATACTATCCAGCAGGAGATGAAGAATTTCTTTATGGCCTGCTGCTGGCTTTAGGCGCTTGGATGTAAAGCCTGTGCAGTATTACTGACATCTCCTTTGATGAAGCTGCCCTGTCTATGATCGAGTTTATGCGCTCGGTGTCAACACCTTCCAGCGCGGCCTTCACGAGAGGCTCGTGAATCCCGGATTCAACTATCGCGGACACCAGCCTTTCCTGCGAGTCTCCCCGGCGCTTTGGCAGGGCTTTGCTGACCAGTGCCTGCGACACCCCAAATCGTTTTGCAATCTCGCTCTGCTTCATGCCCCTTTCTGAAAGTTTCCGCATTGCTGCGCGGCGCAGCGAGGGTATGGACACGCTGAGCATCTTTTCGCAAATCAAGTCCATTATTCGACACCAAGCTTTTCCTTCAATCCGCGCAGGCCTTTTTTCTTCTCCTTTGGATTGTCGGGCTTGCGCTCAGGCTTGTCCTCCTTGTAGTCCTTTGGAAGCGCAACAGCCTCAAATTTATTCAGTATTGTGTCAATCACTGGCTTCCTGTCTTTCTTAGGCTTGGGCTTGTCCTCCTTGTAGTCTTTGTATTCCTTGTAGCCCTTGTGTTCCTTCGGCTCTATGGGCGACTGTATCTGGGGGAGCTGGGGCATCTGGAACCTTGCGCGGCGGCGCGGCTTTGGTTGCGATTCCAGCATGGCGGATATTATTTCAGAAACAGCAGAATGCTCGCCCTGGAACCTTGACAGCGAGACAACGATTACGTTGGCTTCCGCCTCCCGCGCCTCATCGAAATCTGCAGCGCTGCTGCAGCTGTATGCACGAACTCCTTCGACCTTATTTGCCTCTATGGACGCCTTGGCGGAGCTTTCCGAAAGCACCAGCACAAAGTCGTAGCTCTGTATTGCCGATTTAAGCTCGGGCTGAATCTGGTGCGACCTGGCATCGGATTCGCTTATCACTGCGGTTCCTCCTGCTGCGGAGACGATGTTTGAAGCCCTTATCGCAAACCTGCTGTCATCCGAAATTATGTAAATTACCATCTGTATCGTTATATTGGCTTGCAAAAAACATTATTAACCCTTGCCACACATAACCTAATGAGGTGTTATATTGAGAGGAAAAGAAACTCTAGTCACTTGCGAATCTTGCGGCAGGAAGGTACCGAGAAACAAGGCAGTATCGTTTGAAAAGTCCGTTCACTTCGGGACGGAGCTTAGGAATGCTAACGATGTAAGATTCTCCGAAAGGATGAAGGTATACTACTGCATAAGCTGCGCGAAGCACAGGGGAATATTCGAGAAGAAGAAGAGGAACGCTATTGAACATTCAAAGAAGATGTTTTGAGTGGCGGTAAAAACAGACGACCTTTTAATTTTCAAGGATAGGGCAGGAACCGCCAAGGCCCCTTCAAGGAGGCCGGCAGTAGCCAAAACTGAAAAAGCAAGCCAGGTACGCCGCGCCAAACAGGAGGAAATTCATGAGCCCAGCTACGCAGAGGAGTTCGGGCTGACCGAACAGCAGGAGGGAGGAAGCAAGGAAAGCGACGTGATGTGCACCTGGCACCCCTGGAGGAAAGCGTTCGACACGTGTGCATACTGCAAGAGGCCTTTCTGCTTCGAGGACCTTGTCAGCGAGCAGGGCAAGTACTACTGCCTTGAGGATATGGACAAAGCTGCCCCTGAAGGAACAAGCAAAGCTTACGCCACTCATTCTGAAATCAGGGTTGCAGGAGGGATAATACTTTTGGCTTCGTTCGCAATCTTCTTCTACAGATATTGGCAGCAGCTTGTTTTCATAGGCGGCTACGCAAACAAAGTGGGCTTCTTTCTTTTCCTAAAGTTCATAACTCCTGCGTATGTAATAGACATTGTCGGTGGAATAGCCGCCCTGCTCATACTCCTCTCTGCCGTAATGGTTTTCATGGAGAGCAGGAAGGGAGTTGGGCTTGGGATAGCCAGCTCAATCGTCATGATGGCTGCGATGCTCTATTCGTTTACCAGCGGGGTGGATATTTGGAGCGCCGTTATAGCGTTTCTTTCCATGGTGTCGCTCGTTCTGCTTGGATATACTTTAAGCACGTACAAGGCAGAGGATGTTGTAGAGGGTTATAAGGAGAGCCCGGGGGCGGAGAGCGAGGAGCTGCCGTTCCCAAACGTGGGAAGGTTTTAAGCAACAGAGTCTATTGTTCTCGATTGGTACCGCCCCTTGCGCTCTATCTCTGCAAGCTTCGAAATTATGGCCGCCTTTCCTTGAGGGTTGTAGCTGCTTATGAACTTTGAGAACTCTTCTGGCTTTATAGATCTTTTCATCAGCAGCAGATCAATTGCCTTCTCCTCCGATATCGCATTTGACGAGGAGAGGCCGAAATCTATTATGAAAACTTCCTGCCCAGAAATGAATATATTTGCAGGGGTGAAATCGCCGTGTGCTACGCCAAGATTGTGCATCCTTGCAAGCTCAGCGGCAGATTTTCGCAGAGCGGATGCAGGGATTTCGCCGCTCCTTTGCATGTCAGATAGCTTCACGCCGTCTATCAGCTCCATGAGTATCGTGTATTTTCCTACGGACAGGAGCCTTGGGACTCTAACTCCGCCCCGCAGCAGCCTGAGCATGATACGCGCCTCCGAACGCGTGCGCCTGAGACGCAACTGAGTATCGAGCTGTTTTATCCTGTAGCGCTTAGGATTCCTTTTTTTGAGAACTGCGTCCATGTCGAGGAATCTCTCCTTTAATACGACTGCCTCCGCGCCTTCTGATAGCAGCATTTCTACCATGTTATCTTCACCCTGTCTATCCTGTATTTCTGGTCGACACCGCAGGAAGCGACGTCAAAGCGGCTTCCGGAGCGCAGCATCTTCTCGGTTACTAGCGCAATCATTGCGCCGTTATCCGCATTGTATTCGTTAGGTGCGACGCCGAAGCTTATGCCGTGATCTTCGCATGTTGAGGAAAGCATCTCCTTGAGCCTGGAGCTCTGCGCCACGCCTCCTGACAGCACTATCGAATCTCGTCCTGTGAGGAGCAGGGCTCTCTCCGCCGCTTCGCACACCATTGAGAACGCCGTCTCCTGCAGCGAAAACGCCACATCACTGATGCTATGCCCAGAGAGCATCTTCTCGGCATATGTGAGCAGCCCGGTGAACGCAAAATCCATGCCCTTCGTCGTATACGGCATGCTTATGTATCTGCCGCCCTCTGCTGCCCTTGCAACTGTCGAGCCCCATGCGGGTGACAGCCCGGCCAGCCGTGCGAAACCATCAAGCATGTTGCCAATGCCTATATCCAGCGTCTCCCCGTATATGCGGTAGTGGCGCGGCTTCTCCTCCATGCCGAGTATCTGCGAATTGCCCCCGCTTACGTACACCGCAAGAGGATCTGAAAATCCGTATATGTGCTTGGTTATCTCTATGTGCGCCACGGAATGGTTCACGGGAATTACAGGCTTGCCATATTTCAGCGCAAGCGCCCTCGCGGCTATGTTGCCTACGGACAGGCATGGGCCTATGCCCGGGCCCTTGGTATAGCCTATCGCATCTATCTCTTCAATCGACAGCCCGGAATCGCGGAACGCCCTGCGTATGCTACTAGCTATGTGGGAGGAGTGGAAGTCTGCTACCTTAGTAGGCACTATGCCCTTGTCGGTTATTGGATACATAGAGCGCACGTTAGCCAGCACTTTTCCGTCTGACACTATGCCAACCCCAAGGGTGTGCGCGCTGCTTTCAAAGGCGAGGACTGCCATGATTATAAGAATGAGGGCGCAGGGCTAAATTCCTTACGCGATGTCTATGTTAGACTCGTTGTAGCCCAGCTTTATCAAAGCCTTTATGGCGTCGTCCTTGTGGTTTCCCTGCAGCTCTATCGTGTCATCCTTGTGAGTGCCGCCGCATGCCAGCATGTTCTTGAGGTTCTTTGTCACGT
>JAJZWO010000056.1 GCA_021846635.1 Microcaldota archaeon
CGACGAAGCCGCCCTGGACCCCTATTCCGAAAGCGAATTCAAGGAAAACGAGGAACAGCATGACCGATCCTATCATCCAGACCATTTTCTTCTTTTTGAACGAAGATGTTGCGAACTGGACGAATAAATGAACGAATATCAGAGTTACAAAAGCTTCAGCTGCCCAGAGATGGAGGCTTCTGAAGAAGGTGCCAACAGTAGTAAGGTTCCACCAATACGGCCCGAATATCAGCATCACTATTCCGGTTATTGCTAGTATGCCAAAAAGCTCCAGAAGGTATACCCCTATTGTGAAGAAGAAATTGTTGCCGTATGATGGAACGTCCTTTATGTAGAAGAATTCAGCGAGAGATTTTAATTCGGCAAGCATCGATTGGCCGGATTCGGTATCCTGGCTCCCAGAATCTTTCTTTGGTTGCTTATCGGGTTGCATGAGGCGTCACACACGACGTTATTGATCGTAAATCTAATGTTGCAGACATATTTAAATATTCAGATTACTATTTGTAAGTATGCAGAAAGCCAAGTTTTGCCCGGTGTCAGAAAAGGTGTCGGAAGGGATGAGCCTGCAGGATCTTAGGCAGCTGATAAAGAGCCACTGGCACCTCTCAACTCTCGAGATACTGAAAAGCTTGGGCGCCTCAAACTTCAACAGGCTTTACGACATTTCCGGATTGAATCCGAAGACACTGGCTTCTGTCCTGAAGGACCTTGTCGGGATGGGGCTTGTGGAGAGGAAGGTAGTATCGCAGCGCCCGCTCGCAGTATCTTACTCGATAACTGAAAAGGGAATCGGTGTCGTGTCAATGGACTGCCCCTTCATAACGAGCAGCATATGACAGCGATTGTCATAGTATGTGGAGGAAGCCCAGCGCTATTATCACGACCATTATGGTTACGTACGCCCTGAGGAACCAGAATGCAAACTTAACCCAACCCTTTACCTTTGCCCTCTTGACGCGTATCTTCTCATAGTCGTGCAGCCCTTCTGACTTGAGGAATTTGTCCCAATCGCTCTGGGACTTTATGAAACTGTAATCTATTTTCCTGTGTTCCATTTCATTTCACCTATCCGAAAAGATTCGGTATTATCAGAGTGATTGCATATAGAGTGCTCATCGTTATCAGCACCCCCATTATGATTATCGAAGACACGTTCTGCCATGCCCTGTTCCTGTACTTGCCTACGACCTCCGGATCATTAACAAGGAGCAGGAGGAAGAGCATGGCGGCAGGCATGAATATTGATGCGATTACTTGCACTGTTATGTTGAGGAAGCTTAGGGGCAGATTTGGTATCAGAACTATGGCAGCTGCTATGAACAGGCTTGCGAGGCCGGGCATGTAGAATTTTCTGCTCTTCATGAATGGAAGATTTATGCTGCGTGGCCAGTTGAACGCCTCGCCTACGGCCCACGAGGTGCTTGCCGTTATAGCTATCGCAGCTATGATGCCCGCATCTATTAGGCCTATTGCAAAAAGCTCCACTGGAAGCCTCCCGACTTTTTGGCTTATGACTTGCAGTATAAGCTGTATGTTGTAGCTGTTGTTGGCGGTTGTGTAGCCGTGCACCAGCCACCCAGTTATTACTATTATTGATATCGCCACTGCCGCCATTATAAAAGCGCCTATCAGCGTATCGCGGCGGCTTGCTCCTATGTCCTGTGGCGTGATGCCCTTGTCTACCTCAGACGACTGCTGGAAGAACAGCATCCACGGGGCTATCGTGGTGCCTATGTTTGCCAGCAGGACGTATATGAAGAATGAGCTCACTCCTCCGGGAATCTTCCATGTTTCGAAAGCCTGCAGCACTGTAGATGGATTGGGATGCACTATGAATGCGAGCGGTATGAATATCAGGTTGAATGCCGCTATGACAAGGCTGACGCGCTCCCACTTGTGGTACCTTAAGCCTAGCGTTACTCCTGCTACGAATATTGCTCCAAGGGTTACTGCGTATACGGGCTGCACGCCGAATATTCCAAGGCCGAAAGAGATTCCTATGAACTCCGTTACCAGCGTAAGCGAATTGGCTATCACCAGATCTGCCAGGGAGAATATGCCCCAGCCTCTCCCGTATCTCTTCCATATCATCTCTGCGTGGCCTCGCCTGGTCACTGCAGCGAGCCTTACCGTCATTTCCTGCACTATGTACGCGACGGGTATCATGAGAAGCATGAAAGGCAGGAAGAAGCCAAGTCCGAATATTGAGCCTGATTGCGCATAGGTTATCACTCCCCCAGCATCGTTGTCCGCTATCATCACTATTATGCCCGGGCCTATCAGCGCTATCGCAAGCAGGAACTTCGACATGCCAGTGCGCTTCAGGCGCTCGGACTTTATCCTGAGCCTGTCGACTGCCCTGAGCCGTATGTCCTGGGGAAGCTGTTCCAGCGCTTTTTCAACATCAAACTTGCCATCAGCTAACTCAACCACCGCGCTCAGCCAGTGCTGACACAAGTTTTATTGCGCACGAGCATTTTAAGAGGCTTTGCAATTTTCATCAAGTGTGGCGCGAAATTAATAAGTATTGGATGCAGAAGATGAAACATGGCAGGGAAAACAAGGCATACAGTGCTTATGGCAGGCTACGGCTGGATAGGGGCAGGCGTTGTCAGCCTCTTTACGTGGCACATAATCGTGATTAGGCATCTTCCCTCAAGCAACCCGAATGGGATGCTTTACCTTGGTGCATTTGTTCTCGTTGTTGGAATAGCAATACTTGCGGCAAGGAGGCGCATCGACGCGCTGGTAGACAGGAAAACTGCAGAAGCGAAATCAAAAAAGGACGCCAAGATGGAAGCTTCCAGCGATGCGGGTATGAAATAGTCACATATCTTGCTGCGCTGGGAGTATACCGCAGGCACACATCATTTCCGGAAAGCAGTAAGTAGTTTATGCTGGAAATAGGTTTTGTGGTTGAATGCCCAAAATAAAAGATATCGAGATAATGGAGCTTGGGGATATGGATGGCGAAAAATCAAGCCCATGGAGCTCTACCATAATAGTCGTTAGGGTTACAACATCAGACGGACAGGTTGGCTACGGAGAGGCCCCCACTACAATGATGACGCTCCCAGTTCTCGAGGAGGTACGTGAGCTTTCAAGGGTCCTGAAAGGCAGGGAGGTTACAGAGATACAAGCAAACAGGATGGAAGTTTACAAGCATTCTTTCTATCTCACGGTATCTATGGAGACAACAGCCGCTATGAGCGCGATTGAGATAGCGTGCATGGACGCCGTTGGGAAGATTTACGGCATGCCAGTGTTCAACATGCTTGGGGGGATGCTCAACAGGAAGGTCAGGGCTTACGCCAACGGATGGTACGATGGATGCGTTGAGCCGGACGAATTTGCGAAGAAAGCCAAAAAGGTAGCTGCAATGGGCTTTACAGGAATGAAGTTCGATCCTTTCGGAAAGGCGTTCGACGGCATAACTGAGAAGCAGGCATCTCATGCGAAGGAGGTCGTTCGCGCCGTAAGGAAAGCGGTCGGGGATAGGGACATAATGATAGAATGCCACGGGCGATTCAGCTCCAACTCAGCAGCGCGGGCATGCACGCCGCTCGCCGATTTCAAACCCCTTTTCATAGAGGAGCCTGTGCATCCGGACCAGTTCGAAGGGCTGCGCAGACTCAGGAAAGTGCTGAAAGCGCCGATAGCCCTTGGCGAGAGAGTCCTTGACAGGAACCTCTTCCTCAACTATCTTCGCGAGAACTTGGTTGATGTGCTACAGCCGGACATAACAAACTGCGGCGGCATACTTGAGGCGAAGAGCATAGCCACCATGGCAGAATCATTCGGCGTTGAAATTGCACACCACAACGCGTTCGGGCCGATACAAACCGCAGCTACGCTCAACGTTGACGTGGCCATCCCTAACCTTCTAATACAGGAATCGTTTGAAATGTTCTGGCCGAAATGGAAGAAATCGCTCGTCAAATCCGGCTACGCTCTTGATGACGGATATTTCAGTGTCTCGGGGAAGCCAGGGCTGGGCATAAGTTTGGACGAGCGCATACTGGAAGAGTACAAAGTAAAGGGCATGGAGCCTTTCAATCCGGGCGAACCTCCGTGGGTCGTCAAGGGAACTTTCAAGTAAACGCTTTTTGTAATGCCTGCTTGGCTTACTTGACAGTAAAGTTCTTGGTATAATTCAGCATGACAACATAACCGGTAAGCACAGACCCGCTATAGTTCATCACGACGAACTGCGACTCCTGCGAGGTGCTTGTCTCATGCAGATATTTTACTAGCCAGATGTTGGTATAATTCTTCCCAAGTATCGTAGTATTCCCGTAGAAGTTTGCCGATGCTGTTATGTTGTTGAAGCCGCTCGCGTTGATGAAGCTTACCAAAGGAGCGTAATCAGCATTGTATGCCCTGTCTATTGCGATTTCAGGAGAGCTCACGGTATAGCTGAAGTATGGCAGCGCGGAATTCGGCAGGCCGTACACATGGCACATGCCCGAGGAGTAGTTTGAGTACACGTTGGTAACTGTTGGTACAAGGCCGGTTGCGGGGTAGTCAAAGCTCTCTATCTTCACAGTCGGGCACGGTGTTGATGGTCCGTATATCACTCCCAGAGTAATCTCCCAGCTGTTGTTGCGCACGTAGGACCTGTTTACCG
>JAJZWO010000057.1 GCA_021846635.1 Microcaldota archaeon
TTCAACATGGGCATGGGATATGTAATAGTTGTTGATCCGGAAAGCAGGATTGATTTCATGAGCACCCTCAGGAACAGGGTGCATTTCAAGGAAATTGGCCACGTGGAAAACGGGTCCGGAATAGAAATACCCTCGCTGGAACTGAATTATTCCGGTTACTACTAATTTTTCTATATTTAAGTATTTTTGTCTGAATTTGATACAGTTAAGTTAAATTATTGATTTGAATACAAGGTATTATGAAAATAGTGGCTGTTGTGGACGAGGAGAACTACGTTACACCCCTGGAGTATGGAAACTCCATAATGCTCATAGACGATGAAAGCAAGCAGATAAAGGAATACGAGAACCCAGGTTTCGGTTCCCCATATGGGGGGAAGGAAAGATGCATGCAGGGAATACTTTCGCTTAAACCTGATGCGATCGTTGTGAAGGAGGGAGTTCTCTGCCCTGGATCTTATCACATGTCCCTTGGAAAAATGAAGTACATTCCTGTAGACGAGGAGAAGCTTGACGACATAATGAAGAACCTTCCAGAACTTAAGGAAAAGGCAGTGAACGAACTGGCTTTTGAAATGTTCCGCGAGTAAAATTTTCAGAGCTTGTTTTCCAGATAATATTTTATTATTTTCTTTACGCCTCTTCTAAGGACATCAGACAGGGATGCAGGCGACACATCAATCTGTTTAGCGATCTCAGTCAGGGACATTTTTCTGTCCGGATCGAAATAGCCTTTCTCATAAGCTTCCTTGATTATTTCTTTTTCCCTCTCGGTGAGGATTTCCGAACTTTCCAGGTGCGTTTCAAGGATCAGGGGATTCAGCCCAGCTTCCTGCAGGTCCTTTTCAAGGATCTTGAGTTTCACAGGATTCTGGAGGAGAACGCGGTAGAGTATCTTATTTCCCTTTAGTGCCTTGGTGCTTATCACCACAAGTTGAGAGGAGGCGAAAAACCTGCAGGCCGAGCAGCTTCGAGACTCAGCCCAGAATCCGTTCTTCCCAACACGTATGACGTTTGTTGAAAGCTTCCTCAGGTCTGATCCCACCATGTCCACGTCAGAGTCTACAGTAATATGGTGCAAGGTAAGGTCTTCACCTATTCGGAGTCTTTCAACCGAGGCCTTTGCACCAACGGTGTTAACGTAATTTGTTATGAGACAGTCGGACCTGGTGACTTCAATCAGTGCCTCCACTGCACCCTTATCTTTCAGGGACACTTCGATCTATTCCTTATGCCACAAGTGATAAAACTGTTTTCATTCCGGGCAGTGAATTATGTTAATGTTCGGGATCACGCTTCTCCATTGCCCGAGCATACCCATAGATAGTTGAAGCAACAAGATGGGCTAACCTTACCGGTTCCGGTAAAATTCCGTCTCCCGAAGTCTTCAGAAGTAGTTTTCTTGCGTCCTCAAGGGTCATTCCTGCATAATTCACTGTGGTCTCGGTTCCTCTAATGTTCATGGAATCCGGATTAATTTTTCTTAGAGTACTTTCCTTGACGAAAGCATCAGGCTCATGCTTGCGAATTGCCATAATCATTGCTGTTATATCGGGTTCGCCCTTTCTTACGGAAATAAAAGGCACACAAGTCCTTCCGTAAAATTCTTCCGGATCCAGGATATTGAACCCTGCGAATGTAATCCCCTCTGACATTACAACAGAGGGCCGAATCTTCATCATCTCCATAAGACCTGAAATTCTTCCTGTGACGTCACCTCCGTCTATCAATAAGGAATCCGCAGCAATATTCTCAATCTTTCCATCAAGGCGCATGAGGACACCGACTATGGGGCACACTTTGTCCACTCCTCTGACAAAGGGGCCATCATCGACACCCAGAATTCTCAGGTCCTTTGCAAAATTAATATGATTCACTGGTCTTCATCACACCTGTTAATTATGGAGACCAGAAATTAGAATTTTAACAATGCGGTTTTCAAGCAATTGAAATCAGAAAGAAAGACCAAAAATGATCTTCACACGAGAATATGCATATTTATGGCCTTATTTTAGCATTTGCGAGCAGGAATTCCCCTTTCACAAGAGAAAGGATGAAAGCGAACGTATTTGTATCACAAACATATGATATTCATGTCCGCTGGCAGACAGAAGTGAAAGTGGTCGGATTGCATATAGCTTCATGCGTGCCTGCATCCGTAAAGTCAGGTGACTTAGCATGAGGGACAGAGTACCTTCGGGCCGAGGGGAATTCAAGCCCATGGAGATTCAGCCAGCAACCTTTGAAGTGGGAAGCCCCTTTCGAAAGATAGGGGAGGAGGTCACACGTCTATATATACATCAGGTGCAGTGGCAACGGCACTCACCAAAATGCTTATATCGGGGCTTACTATTCCAAGTCTACGCACTTCAAATGCACCTCTTAAGTGAAATTAAGAGGGAAGGGTTAGAGGCAATAATGCCGATGAAACCAGATTTCCGTTTACAGTAATATGGATTGTGCAACTGCTAAACTGCTTGGGGGATGGTTTGGCTTGGGGGCCGAAGAAGGACGTGCCAAGCTGCGATAAGCCTCGGGGAGGCGCATGGAGCCCTAGATCCGAGGATTTCCGAATAGGACTTCCCGTCGTAAGACACTCCGTAAGGAGAGGGTACCCAGGGAATTGAAACATCTTAGTACCTGGAGGAAAAGAAATCAATCGAGATACCGTTAGTAAAGGCGATCGAAACCGGTATAAGGCAAACCGAATGCCCCATAGTAATATCGGGTATATGTGGAGTTAGGACCTCCTTCAATACCTACTCAATGAATCCTAATCTGAACGAAAGCAGAGCCAGAGAAGGTGATAGCCCTGTTGGAGTAAGTTGAGAGGTTATGAGAGGAGAGTTCCAGAGTATCGTGCGTCGTTTTTCGCGCGAGAATATAGGTGGCACTAACATCTAACCTTAAATACAGCCCAAGTCCGATAGCGAACAAGTACCGTGAGGGAAAACTGAAAAGCAACCCGAAAGGGTAGTGCAAAGAGCCTGAAACCAAGCAGTGATAAACTTACAAGGCACCAAAGGGATGATATCGTTAACCACGATGGACCAGTGTTTTGTTGTCCGTGTTGAAGAACGGACCAGGGAGTTTCGACGAATGGCGAGGTTAATCTTTTAAAGAGAAGCCGTAGCGAAAGCGAGTATCCGCACAGCAATGGAGGGATAGCGTAATCTATGCGTTAGTCATTCGTGGAAGACCCGAAGCCGGTCGATCTACGCCTGAGCAGGTTGAAGCCCAGTGAAAACTGGGTGGAGGACCGAACCAGTTCTGATGTGCAAATCGTTTGGATGACTTGGGTGTAGGGGTTAAAGGCCAATCTAGGCCGGCAATAGCGGGTTCCCCCCGATACTACCCGCAGGTAGACTTCGGTGGAGATGCTCGGCGAGGTAGAGCGACCGATTAGCAGGTTAGCAGTCGAAAGACTGCGCCAGCTTATCAAACTCCGAACTTGTCGAGATCGTAGATACCGGGTGCTAGGGTACATGGGATAAGCTCTGTACCCGTGAAGGGAACATCCTAGACGGGGGTTAAGGTCCCTAAAACTGACTAAGTGCAAATTAAAGGGGTTTGTGGCCAAAGACAGTGTGGAGGTTGGCTTAGAAGCAGCCATCCTTTAAAGAGTGCGTAACAGCTCACTCACCGAGGCTACATGCCCCGAAGATGGAAGGGGCTAAAGTCAGTTACCGAGACCTCCGAGCACCGAGAGGTGATCTGGTAGGGGGGCGTGCCGCATGGACGGAAGCTTCTTCGAGAGGAGGAGTGGACCGTGTGGTATCGTGGATCCTGGTAAAAGTAGCAGAATAGAATTGTGAGAATCAATTCCGCCGAAAGGGCTAAGGGTTCCTTGGCAATGTTCGTCAGCCGAGGGTTAGTCGATCCTAAGGTGGTCCCTAACAGGAAACCACCGAAAGGGAAGCTGGTTAATATTCCAGCACCTCGAGCGTTTTGCCATATAATTGGACTTTGGGATATTGGAAGTACGGGTGACAACGTATTTGCAAGTATAATCTGGTGGAGAATCGTAATGATGAGAAGCCGGAGAAAGCTTGTGAGTCCCCCTATGGGGATTTCTTAGATTTCTGGAGTCTGTGAAAGAATTGTATGGGTCAAGTTCGAGTTCGTACCAAGAACCGACACAGGTGCCCCTGGATGAGAAGTCCAAGGCGTTTGGGAATAATGGACGCGAGGGAACTCGGCCAAATAGCTCCGTATCTTAGGTAGAAGGAGTGCCTATTCCGAGAGGGAATAGGTCGCAGTGGCAAGGGGACCCCGACTGTTTACCAAAAACACAGATCGCTGCTAGTTCGTAAGGATGTGTATAGCGGTTGAAACCTGCCCAGTGTCGGTACCTGAAAATCCCGTACAAGGGAAAGAAGGGCCGATAAACGGCGGGGGTAACTATGACCCTCTTAAGGTAGCGTAATACCTAGCCGCTTAATTGGCGGCTTGCATGAAGGTTCAACGTGAGTCCCACTGTCCCCGCGTT
>JAJZWO010000005.1 GCA_021846635.1 Microcaldota archaeon
TAGGGATAAAGCTCTCAAACCCGAAGCTCAACGTTGTAGTGGATGCAGGAGACGGTGACACGTTCGGCATAGGGGTGGGGCACTTCGTCAGCGCAGGCAGGAGGAACGTCAACATGACAATAATAGTCCACAATAACGGCGTCTACGGCCTCACTAAAGGGCAGGCGTCGCCAACCCTAAAGCGCGGCGAGAAGACAAAGTCGCTGCCAGAGCCTAACATAAACGACCCGATAAACCCGATAGCTCTCGCGATATCCTCGGGATACACGTTCGTGGCCAGGACTTTCGCCTACAACATACCCCTCTCAAAGGAGATAATAAAGCAGGCTATACAGCACAAGGGCATGGCATTTGTCGACATGCTCCAGCCCTGCCCGACTTACAACGACATAAACACAAACGAGTGGTACAAGGAGCGCGTTTACGAGGCTAAGGTGGACTACGAGGTCAAGGACCAGTCGCAGGTTATAGAGAAGATGAACCAGGCCATAAAGCTTGCCTACCCTTCAGACGAGAAGATACCGCTGGGCATATTCTACAAGAATTCCCTCACTCCTTCATATGGGGAGAGGATAAGCGCGAACATAAGCAACTATGGCGACTACTATCCATCGATGCAGGAGATAGAGGAAACTTCAGCCCCAATAACCTCCATAGACTCGATGGTCCAGGCAAGAAGGGTAGTATAGCAAAAATAAGTGATTGATAACGCTTGGGCGTAAGGGGCTCTCAGGAGCCTCCCGCGCCGCAGGCGCACATTCCGTTCTCGTCTATCCTGCTGCCGCACACCGGGCACCTATGCTCCTCAGAGTACTTTACCTCATGGTACTCCTTGTTGTAGATCTCCTTGTGTGCGTCATGCTTCCTGTACTCCTTTTTGGATTTTTCAACTTTCCTGTGTATGCTTTTCTTCGCAGAAGCCTTCTTGGCTGCCATGCTATCACAAAATCATATCGGCTTAAAGAATATTTATGCGTTGCCGGAAACGCGGTGTCGCGCCCTCCAATTACTGCATCCTGCGCACAGGGCCGTACTTGTCAAAAGCGGTGACTTTGCCGTAGCGGTTCCCGAGGCGCTTCTGCAGGAAGCGCTCTACGTCGGAAGGCTCATTCTCCTCGTCAAAACGCGTCTTTACGATGTAGCCGAAATCCCCATCGGTAAGGTAGACCTCCTCGACCTCCTTCATGCTTATAAGCTCGTCGCCGAGATCCTCCATTCCGGCCTTAACGGGAGGCTTCAGGAAGTACATCCTGTAGAACCTCTTCCCAGACCTTGTCGTCTCGACAAGGTTTCCGTTGTTTCTGGTGTTTTTAGTACTGCCCATGCTCCCCACCCATTTAATATTACCTGTACTTCTCAGGAAGATCGTACTCGGTTATGTTATTGTATTCAAGGAACCTCTTGAAGTCGTACTCGCTGAGTTGATCCTTTATCGGTTTGTCGCCCCATACGTACATGAATGCGATCCTGCTGAGCGCAATTCCTATAACAGGGCGCTTGTTGTTCGGGTCGTCCTCAAAAACCCACTTATTGCGCTTCTTCCTTGCCCACTTTCCCAAAACGGGAAGGGACAGCACAAACTTTATTTCCCATACATGCATCCAAACCACCAATTAAACGCAAAAAAGGCAGGGCTGGTGGAGGTTGGAAACAGTGATACAACCAGGATTAGTCGAGGGTAGAATGACATCGAAGTCGTTCATATAATTTGCCATGTCCACCAAACCCCTGCTTGATTGATAATATGAAGAAGCTTTTATAAATAGCACTACTGTTTTTTCCAACGGAGAATGCTTTATTTGGCTAACTAAACCAATTATAATTCATATTCTATAAATAAATATAATTTATTAAGTAATAATAAGACGTATAATAATCAATAATTAAATAGTATATTTATTATATCTTAGCGAAATATATTAATACATAAGGGATATGATGACAAGGGTGATAGACTCAGCGCCGGAGCCGATAAGGGCTGCGTTCGAGGCTTTGCAGAGGGAATACAGCCCAAATATCGAGATAAGGCTTATAAACGGGAGCTATTGCGTATACGAACGTTTAGCAATAAGAGATGCAGATACTGAGAGCAGCACCAGGAAAAGCAGGTACCTTGGCAGGATAAATCAGAGCGGCCTCTTCATACCCGCAAGGCACAGATACCAGGCAAGAAGGCAGCGTGTTGACAAAGCGAGGTATGCGGATCAGGCAGGGCTGCAGCAAGAGGGATCCGTGAGAAACGATTCTGAGGCTCAAGTCATCCAGCCCAAGCTTGACGAGCGTGATTTGTTTATACTACAGGCTCTCAGCATGAATTCGAGGATATCGCAGCAGTACCTTGGCAAGATGCTGGGCTGGTCGCAGCCAAGGACGCGGTACAGCATACTCGCCCTAGAAAAGAAGCTCGGTATAAAATATACACTTGAGATAAACGTAGAGAAGCTTGGATACGTATACTATATAGTGAACGCGAAGTTCCTTGATAAGAAGCCCCAATTTGAGGAGATAAAGGCAGCTGTAGAATCCGAGCCGATGGTCCAGTTCGCCGCTCTCACAAAGGGGGACTACGACCTCTTCATGTATGTCCTTGTTGAGAACAGCATAGACAGGGCAAAGGAGATGCTGTACAACCTGCGCTCAAGCATACTTCCAGGCTACAGCATGGAGTGGAAGGTGATACTTTTCTACAATACGTACGGCTACGTGCCACTAAGGCAGGAATTCTTCGAGAAGATGCTGCAATCCAAAGTATACAGGCGTACAAAGGATTCGCCGAAAAAGACAGCTGGAACCATATGGAAAAGGGAGTACGACGTCCTGAGCCTGATGAACCAGAATTCCTCAATCAGCTTTGCAGAGATGGATTCAGGCTTGGGGCTGGAAGGCGGAGCATCAAGGTACACCTACCTTCGGCTTCTTGAGCAGGGCATAATAAAAAGGCCGACAATAAACATTGCAGGGCTGCAGATGAAATACCAAGCGATATTCCATGTCGCAAAGCGCAACCAGAACGATTGGTCTGGGAGGAAGGGCATACTACGCAACATAATAGGGGAAAGCAGCACCATGGTAAACAAGCATGCTTTCGTAGGCGACATAACAGACATAGAGGGCGGCCTGTACATCTCGCCTATCTTCAACGATGGGGATTCGAGCAGACTGTCGCACGACATAGAAGAATCCACAGGAAGCGATGCGGTACGCATATCAATAGTGTCTGATATCGTAGCTGGCAGCATAGGAATCAGGAGATTCGACAACTATTACTCCAACCAGAACAGAATACTGATAGAGTACGGAGAAAAGAGTGCATATCCGAAGATAAACTATTCACTGAC
The DNA here is from genome assembly GCA_021846635.1 of Microcaldota archaeon. GTDB lineage: Archaea > Micrarchaeota > Micrarchaeia > Micrarchaeales > Micrarchaeaceae > JAJZYW01. Next base: position 3,339 of record JAJZWO010000005.1, read on the forward strand.
AAAATGAGGAAAAGCTAACAAGAAAAATCTGTTCAGCCTGTACTTCCGCGTCCTGGATCCATATTTTTCACCTATTAATTTACTGAGATTCAATCACAGCATGGGTTTTTAAGCATTTCTGCGCTTTGCAGTGTATCTGCATCCACCGCATAATTGCCATCATGCAGTTCTTGCATAAATGGCATACTTCGCAGCATAACAGGAGAAAGCCGCATACGACAAGCGCATTTCAAAAGATAAACTATTCACTAACAAAATGAGGAAAAGCCAACAAGAAAAGCATGTTCAGCCTGTGCTTCCATGTCCTGGGTCATCTTTACCCTCGCCGACGAAGCCACTGTCACCACGCCCAGGATCATCTTTGCCCTTTCCAACAAAGCCACTGTTTCCGCGTCCTGGGTCATCCTTACCCTCGCCAACCAAACCACTGCTTCCGCGTCCTGGATCCATATTTTTCACCTATTAATTCACTGAATACGCATCACAGCATGAGTTTTTAAGCATTTCTGTGCCCTACTGCGAACCACGGTCTACGCCTCTCTCATGGCTGCGCGGTTCAGGCCTCGAGCCTCCATCCTTCCCTGAAAATCCATCCCTTCCTTTCCCTGTAATCAGGCAGGGCTCGCTCAACCTCGCCCCAAAACCTTTTCGAGTGGTTGTGGAAACGCGTGTGGGCAAGCTCATGCACAGCTACGTACTCCAAAGCATAGGGGCCCATCGCTAATAGCCTGGAGTTAAGCGTTATGTTGTTGAAGGAGTCGCACGATCCGAGTGTCGTCATGCCCCTGCCTATGCGCACCCTGCCGAGCCTGGAGCCGAAGCGCTCCGCATTCAGCCTTTCAACATATGCGGATACGGAAGGAAGGAATGCCCTAGAAACCGCCATGTGCATGTAGGAGTAGGCTTTGCTGCCATCCATCCGCTCAGATCCCGGCACCCGTATCGCCAGCACCCCATCCCTGATGGATGAGCCGAACCTTTTCCCGCATTGCGATATGGAGAGCTTGAGTGACAAGCCGGGCACCGCAAGCTCCTGCCCGTCCCTGAATCGCTCCCTGCTGAAGCCCAGCATCTTTCCAGGGCTGCGCTCCAGCGAGCGCTTCAGGCTCTCAGAGAGCTTCGAGACCACGTCGTCGCGCTTTTCTCCTTTGATTCTGCGCGGCACGCTTATTATGACCTCCATGTCGCGTATCCTCGCATACGCGTTGCGGTTCCCTGTTTCTAGTATCCTCACAGGGAGTTCAATGCCGTTGAAGGTAAGCCTCTCCATTCCCGCACCAATTGCATAAGGTTATAATATCTAATGTTTATAATTAAACTGGTTTCTAATTAGGTGTTATTTTGGAAGAGAACAATCGAGCCGGGCTTGTGTTTCCCGGCGACAGGGTCGCAATGGAGGAAGAGGGATTGCCATACTCCAACACTTACGCTGAGAATGGCGAGATATACGCTGCCGCAATTGGAAAGCCCAAGACTTTCGACGGCAAGATAGGGATAGACTCCAAGCACGAGGTTGTAGGGTTCGAGCGCGGCATGTACGTAGTAGGAGAGATAACAGACGACGTCAAGAGTGTCATGTTCGTAAAGATAGACCAGCTTGAGATGAACGGCAAGGTCTACGTTGCGCTCAAGAGCGGAAAGATAATAATAAAGGACGACAGCAGGGGAAGGGGTCCTCCGCACATGCGCGACAGGAGGGATCATGGCATGCACGAGGCACCGCAGTACAAGGTCGGCGACATAGTGCTCGCTACCATACTGAGCGCAGATGGCGACACCTACCTTCTCGGCCTGAGGGATAGGGAGTGCGGAGTCATACACGCAAAGTGCGAGTTCTGCAACACGCCTCTTGTGCCTGGAGACAACCCCGGAGTGCTCTACTGCAAGAACTGCAGGCACGCGGAGAGGAGAAAGGTGAGCGCAATGTACAACAACCTCAAGGATGTGATTACGTTCATAACTGGGAAGAAGGAGGAGATGGTTCAATGAAGACAAACGTGCTGAAAAACGAGGGCAAGGAGCTGATCCTTGAGTTCGAGGGTACCGATTCGACGATAGCTGAGATGCTTGCTTCGCAGCTGCTGACCGAGTCCGACGTTTCCTTTGCTGGAGTGAGCCGCGATCATCCGCAGACGGGCAAGCCGACTCTTGTGATAAAGACCTCAAGGAAAAAGCCTGCCGACGCGCTGCAGTCAGCAATAGAAACTCTTGAAGAGTCATTCACAGAGCTGTTGAAGGGCATACCCAAGAAGTGAGCCGCGCACTGCCGCGCGCAAGTGAAAACATGCGCGACAAGGAAAGCATCGTATCTTACAGTCCGCTCAGGGTGAGCTTCGGTGGCGGAGGCACGGACATACCTCCATTTCCTGAAAGATACGGCGGCGCTGCGCTTAATACAACTATAGACCTGGGAGTAACTGCATCGTATTCTCATGACAGCATGCCGCTTGAGCTCTCATCGCGCGATTACGTGAGAAGCCTGATGGGATCGGCGAGCAAGAGCCAGGGAATGGATGGCATAATGGCACTGCTTAAGAAGCGAGGGGTTGTGCATGGCAGGGTCAGGATCAACGGCGACGTCCCACCTGGGTCTGGGCTTGCATCATCAAGCGCCATGATGACGGCAATTTCGGCTATTCTGCTGAAGCGCTCAGGCTCGAGTCTGGCGCCTGACGCAATAGCGAGGCTGGCGTACGATTCCGAGAGAAAGAGCCTCGGCGTCCTTCTTGGCCTGCAGGACCCGTATGCAATAGCGCACGGCGGTTTCAAGTTTATGTCATTCGAGGGCGAGCGCGTTAAGATAGAAAGGTTTGCAAAGCATTCCAGCTTCATAAAAGGGCTAATGTCCAGAGTGCTGCTTGTCTATACCGGCAGATCAAGGTACAGCGGCGCCATATTGGGCGAGCAGGCATCCGCCGCGGCAAAAGGAGACAAAAGCACAATAGACAGGCTTATGTCGCTGAAGGAGGTCGCGCTCAGCCTTCGGGAGGCTGTCATTCACGAAGATGGCGAAGCGTTTTGCGATGCAGTAAACAGCGGGTGGAAGATCAAGAAGAACCTTGGCTCTTCGGTGTCTAACTCTTCCGTCGATTCGATGATAAGGCGCGGAATCTCAAATGGTGCTGCAGCAGGCAGGCTTCTAGGCGGTGGCTCGCAGGGATTTGTGCTCTTCATAGCTAAGGAGCGCATGCTTGGCGCGCTTCAGGGCTCGATGCTAAAAATATCCGATTTCGCATTCCGCGCAGGTCTTGACGTGCATGGAACCAGGATACTTGACAGATAGCGCATTTTCCTGCATTTATATTATGCAGCCCTGCTCTTTCAGCGTTCCTTGAAGGAGCTTGGGGTCAAGCTTCTTCAGCTTTGTCTTGAACTTGAATGAGAGATATGCCGCGGTAGCCGCAGCCTGCCCAGTTGCGAACGATGTAGCCGTGTTCCTTATGCTGCTCTGCGCCGCGGCTTCGGCGCATATGCATCTTCCCGCAACTAGAAGGTTGTCTATGCTCTTTACCTCCATGGCGCCATACGGAACCTGGAACCATGATCCCTTCCCTGCTTCCGGGTACTTGTACGAGACGCCCTGCTTCTCGTCGTGCAGCTCCATCGGCGTGCCGCACCTAGCTATCCCGTCGTAAAACTTCTTTGAGGCAGCAACATCCGCCTCCGTTATCATGTACTCGCATGTGGCGCTCCTTGTGTTCCCGAGCAGAAGCTCGTGCGCGGTGTCCTCTATCCTTGAGCCTGCGAATCCAGGAACAGACGACTTGAGGAACCAGTGGAATGCGAAGGCTTCCCTTGTAGTTATCTCCGCTGCGTAGTATTTTTCGTAGCCGCTGGCGAAGTTCTGCACGGCTATCCTGGGCGCTGTGCATACGAATTCTCCCTGTGATGGGGTTGCGTACAGTATCCTCCTGTCCCCGATGGGCAGCTGGAATTTGCAGCTCTGCTGCGCAGCCAAAGCGAGCGGCTCGTGCATCTGCACAGCCTCGACCCTGCCATCCTTGCCCTTAATTACGGAGAGCTTGTCCGGCGACTTTGCCGCGAAATCGGCAAGCTTTGCCTCATCGACCCCAGCAATCCTGAATGGCAGCCTTGCGTAGTGGTGCTTCTCCTCCTCGCTTGCAAGAGTGCCAAGCCCTATCAATGACTCCATGTCTGCGTCCCCGCTCGCATCTATGAATATTTTCGAGCCAACCTGCGTCCACCCATTCTTACCCGAGAAATATACCGAGCTAACCTCTGTCCCCTCGGTTTCCACTCCGTCAACGAGAGATCCAAGGTAGACGTCTATCTTAAGCTCCGCAGCCATTGTGCCGAGGACAAGCCTGGCGACTTCCTGCCTAAGCGAAATGCTCTTGTCCTCGTTGGTCCTCGCGCCGTTCTCTTTCTGCAGCTTTCCTATTATCTCGTCAAAAAGCCCACCTACGAGCTTCGTGGCTCCGTCCTCAGTATAAACTCCATCTATGAGAAGGCTGTATCCCGCAGTTATCCTTCCACCTATGAAGTTGCTCTTCTCAAGCACTGCAGTCTTGAGGCCAAGCTTTGCCGCGGAGAAAGCGGCTCCTATCCCTGCCGGGCCGCTGCCAACTACAACGACATCATACTTCTCCATCCAATCGATTAAGAAGCACTGGAAAAATTTAATAATGTGAGCAGGGCTTTTACCCATCTGAAAAGAGGTCAGCACTTCCTTATTTTTTATTCTTAATCCACCACTGGTAAAATTTAAGAAGCTCCTCCCTCTCTTTTTGCTTCTTAATCCTTGATTCCTCAGTTTGCTCTTCAGCCTGCTTTTCATACATGGCTTTCGCAACCTTAAGGATCTCAGCTCTATCCTCCTTGCTTATTCCCTTCGGCAATGGAATCTGTTTTCCCTTTCTCCATCCGCCAAACATGCTTGGTGCGTATACCTCCCTTGCCAGCACCCCTATGTAATCATCATAGCTGAGCTCTTTCAGCATTTTAAAATATTCCTCCCTGTATGAACCAAACTGCTCGTTGTATAGAAATGAATAGGATCCATAGAACCTCTTTGACTCATTCTTCACCTGGTACCTGTACGCCTTGTCCTCGGTTTCGCACAGCGCGATTATCCGTTCCCTGTCTTTTGGGTTATTGAAGTTTGCCCTTGCTATTTCATTCTTCAAAAACTCCGTACGCGGTTTGTAATCAATTCCTGCCACATCCATGCATACACCTGCAATCCCAATAGTTTAGCTGCCGCCCTATCCTTTAAAACCTGACTGCTGCATTTATTGTACCCTTTTACTAAAAATGCAAATTGGCATTCGATAAACCGCGTTTGCGGTCTTCAGCCATACGCAGGGCAACCGATTATTAAGGCGCCATTTTCCTTTAGAAACCTTATTCCGAACCAGCGCATAATTCATTTGTAAAAAATAGGAATTCAATAGGCTTGCACAATAAGAGGAGAGAATGCCGCTGGCAGGATTTGAACCTGCGATCTACCGGTTTTTGATCCGCTGTCGATAAGCAGAACTTCAGCCGGACGCTCTCCCACTAAGCTACAGCGGCGCAATTGATACTATCAACTGGAAAACTATAAAAATCTCCTTGCTATTCAGGCACTGGCACAGGAATTATGCCTACGGGCATGTGCCACATGCGTGTCCTCGCCATCCTGCTAATCCAATCTCAATCGCAGCGTCATCAAATGCTTCCATGAATTTAATTATGCTGCATTTATAATATATAATAAATTTAGTGGAGAAGAGTCTGTGAGTGATTATTCTTGGGAGCAACCAAATGGGAGGGCCTCAGCCCCTACGATTCGCTTGTGAACCTTGATGGCGTGGAGCCCAGGGAGTACCAGATAAACATAGCGAGGAGCGTCTTCTCCGGCAAGAACACTCTGGTAGTGCTACCAACGGGATTGGGCAAGACCCTCATCTCGGTGTTTGCGATAGCGAAGTGCCTTTATAACCACAAGAAGGCTCTCATACTGGCTCCGACGAAGCCGCTCAGCGAGCAGCACTACGTCACGCTGTCTAAGATGCTCAAGGTTGAGAGCGGATGGATACGCCTTCTTACCGGAAGGGTCGCTGCCAAGGAGCGCATGCGCGAGGAGGACGACGCGCGCATCATAGTTGCCACGCCGCAGACGATAGCAAACGACATCAAGGCCGGGAGGCTATCGATGTGGGACTTCGGCCTGTGCGTATTCGACGAATGTCACAGGGCAATGGGCAAGTACGCCTACACGTTCGTTGCGGACGAATGCAAGGAGCATGGCGTGCAGATAATGGGAATGACAGCCTCGCCCGGAAGCAAGAAGAGGAACATAGAAACGCTCGTAGCGATACTTGGGATAGAGTCGATAGAAATAAGGTCACGCTTTGATCCCGATGTGGAAAAGTACGTGCTGGGAAAGAGCAATGAAGTAGTATATGTCGACAAAGGTCCGGTTGTTTCAAGGATATCGTCACTTCTCGCCCCGATTATAAGCGAGCATCTTGCGAAGCTCAACGGCATGGGGCTCTGCCCATTCAAGAACTTCGAGACGATGCCAAAGGGCAAGCTGATAGAGATAGGCAGGATAATCTCCAGCCTGAAGGCTGAAAACTACAAGTTCGCGGCGCTGCAGCACTACGTCTACATACTCGATCTGCTGCACGCTTACGACATGGCGAACGTCGAGGGGCTCTATCCATTCATATCATACATGAACTCGCTCGAGATGCGCGAGAAGAAGAGCCGTGTGGTGCAGAGCATACTCTCCAACCACTCGGTAAAGCTCGCGGTTGAAGCTGCCAGGGCTGCAATCGCCTCGGGAGAGGAGCACCCGAAGATGCGCAGGACAGTCGAAGTGATACGCGACAAGTTTCCAAATTCCAGCGTCATAGTATTCGCGCAGTACAGGTCTACAACGCAGAAGCTCGCCGAGATGCTCAACTCCTCCGGAATAAGCGCCATGCAGTTCGTCGGCAAGAAGGAGGGAGTCACAATCGCCGACCAGCAGAGGGTAATAGCAGATTTCAGGGCTGGAAAGTTCAGGGCGCTTGTAGCAACGTCCATTGCGGAGGAGGGGCTTGACATACCGGGAGTTGACGCCGTTGTATTTTACGAGCCTGTCCCGAGCGAGATACGCACGATACAGAGGATGGGCCGCGCGGGCAGGATGAACTTCGGCAACGTCGTTATAATGGTGGCGCGCGGCACAAAGGACGAGCGCTATCTCCTTGTGTCTAAGAGCAGGGAGGGAAAGATGCACGACATAGTATCGCAGATAAACGCCTCGCTCTCCAAAAAGGCATTTAACCATTATGATAGCAATATTGATGGGGCTGGGCAACGCCTGCTCTGAAAGGTGCGACTGATGATAAACGGAAACCTGGCCTTCCTGTTCTTTGCCGGGATAGTGTTCATAGGGTTCATACTCAACGCCCTATTCAGCAAGCTCAAGATAGCGAACATAATGCCGCTGATGCTGATCGGCGTCCTGATAGGGCCAGTGCTTCATGTAATAGGCACGGGCAGCGGCAGCCTCGTGAGCAGCCTCAGCTCGCTTATAACCGGAGTAGCCGTATCATTCATACTTTTCGACGTAGGGCTGAACATGAACTACGCAGAGCTGCGCAAGGTGCTTAAGAACGCCTCGAAGTACACGTTCGGCCTGACATTCCTTGTAGGGGTGATATCATCGTTGATAGGCCTTTTCGTCCTGCACTTCCAGCCCCTCATAGCATTCATATTCGGCTTCGCGATTGCAGGGCCGAGCACGGTCATAGTGCCGATGCTGACCAGCCTTGTAGGAATATCCGAGGAGCTCAAGACGACGCTCAGGTTCGAAGCTATAGCTTCGGACATCCTGACGCTGCTGGTGCCCCTGGTGCTGCTGCAGATAGTCGTAGCTGGAAACATAACGATAGGCGGGATAACCTCGATAATAATCAGCAACCTGTTCGGCTCGGCTATCCTTGCAGTGGTATTCGCGCTCTTCTGGCTCTACATACTCAACAGGTTCGAGGAGCAGAGCAAGAGCTACACATGGATGCTCACAATCGCAATGGTCCTCGCAACATACGGCGGCTCGCAGCAGATAGGTTTCAACGGCGCGATAACCGTATTCATATTCGGTTTGCTCATATCGAACCTTGGCGCGAGGAGCAAGAAGCCCGTGTCAGTGCATACCCCGACATTCCTGCAGAGGCATTTCGCGCTTGGGGACGAGGCGGAGCACATAAAGAGCTACCAGAAGGAGATAGTGTTCTTCGTCAGCACGTTCTTCTTCGTTTACCTAGGGCTTCTTTTCAGCGTCAGCCAGGTTACCCCTGTTATGCTTGTCATATCGTTCGGCTTTGTTGCAATATTCGCGCTGGTCAGGGTAGCCTTCATGCCAATACTCAAAGACTACATATCCAAGGATGGAAAACTGGCGAGGAGGGAAAAATCCTTCATATCATTCAACATATCAAGAGGGCTAGCTCCAACCGTCATAGCTGCTGTGCCTCTGACCCTTGGGATAGTGATACCGGGATTCGTAGATACAATATTCCTTGTGGTGCTGTTCTCCAACCTTGCAAATACGATAGGCATATTCTGGGGCTACAGGCACTGACGCAACAGGCGATCCATGCGGCACGAGATACCGCAAAATATAAATATATGCTACTACATCAACTTACTTGGATTTGAAGGTGCAAGGTATATATTCTTTCTCTTCAAAACAACAAACGCTAGTTGTGCCTGTATGCGCTTATTAGCGGAATTTTTGCTCAACAAGGTGAAAAAATGTCAGAAAAACCACACATGAATTTGATTTTCATAGGACACGTGGACCACGGAAAGTCAACGACGGTAGGAAGGCTGCTTTACGAGACCAAGGCGATCTCGGATAGGGATATGCAGAGGTACAAGGATATAACGCAGCAGCTCAACAGGCCATCATTCGAATTCGCGTTCGTCATGGACAGCCTGAAGGAGGAGCGTGAAAGGGGTATAACCATAGACATAGCCCACAGGCAGTTCGAAACCGCAAAGTACTACTTTACAATAATAGACGCGCCAGGCCACAGGGACTTCGTGAAGAACATGATAACAGGAACCAGCCAGGCAGACGCCGCAGTGCTCGTCGTGAGCGCAGTCGACGGAGTCATGGCGCAGACAAGGGAGCACGCGATACTCGCGAGCGTTCTAGGAGTGCAGCAGCTCATAGTAGGAATAAACAAGATGGACGCAGCGCAGTTCAGCCAGGAGAAGTATGAGGCGGCAAAGAAGTCCGTATCGGACCTCCTGAAGAGCCTTGGATTCAAGGTAGACGCAATAAAGTTCATACCGTACTCTGCTATGGAGGGCTCGAACGTTGCAAGCAAGCCGGAGAAGATGCCGTGGTACACAGGGCCGACGCTTCTTGAGGCGCTCGACATGCTCGAAGTTCCGGCAAAGCCGACCGACAAGCCGCTCAGGCTTCCCATACAGGACGTCTACACAATATCGGGATTCGGAACAGTTCCGGTAGGAAGGGTAGAGACAGGCGTGATGAAGCCGGGAGACCAGATAATCATAATGCCGAGCGGAAAGAAGGCTGAAGTAAAGAGCATCGAGATGCACAAGCAGCAGATGCCGAAGGCCGAGCCCGGAGACAATGTAGGATTCAACATAAAGGGCGTTGAGAAGAAGGACATAAAGAGGGGCGATGTGGTAGGCCCTGCAAGCAATCCGCCAACGGTCGCGGAGGAGTTCACCGCACAGATAATAGTGCTGAACCACCCGAACGTCATAGCGAAGGGCTACACTCCAGTGTTCCACATTCACACCGCTCAGATAGCATGCCAGTTCGTCGAGATACTCGAGAAGAAGGATCCGAAGACAGGCCAGGTTGTCGAGAAGAACCCTGAGACCATAAAGACTGGCGATTCCGCACTCATAAGGGTGAAGCCGACCAAGCCGATAGTCATAGAGAAGTACAGCGACTTCAAGCAGCTCGGCAGGTTCGCGATAAGGGATATGGGCCAGACGATAGGCGCAGGAGTGGTCCTGGACGTCGTGCCGAAGAAGCAGTAAAGGGTGCATGAATCATGAGCAAGGCCAGCATAAAACTCGTAAGCACCAACTCGAAGAGCATAGACACGATAGGCCAGCAGATAAAAGCGATAGCCACTTCGATAAACGTGTCGTGCAGCGGGCCAATGCCCCTTCCGACAAGGAAGCTCAAGTTCGCAATGCGCAAGACTCCCTGCGGCGACGGAAGCCACACATACGAGAAGTGGGAGATAAGGTACCATAAGAGGCTCATAGAGATAGACGGCAACGAGCAGGTGCTGCGCCAGGTCATGAGGATACCTGTGCCTGACAACGTACAGATAGAGATAGGGCTTCGCTGAAAAATCACGCTTGCTCTTTTCTTTTTTCTTTTCCTATTTATTGTTTGCTACGATTAGTCAGCTTGGCGCTTCATCAAACAACCATATGAATCGCAATAAGCGGGCTTGCTGCCCTCAATTTGTCTTTCAAGAATAAGCCGCAACGCTTGGGCTCACTTCTCCGGCTCCAGGCTGAACCTACTGAGAGTCCTCCTCCTCTTGCTTACAAAAGGAACGAAAGGCACGCCGTTTCCGCTGAAGAACTTCGAGAAGAACTCCACGTATATAAGCCTCGCGCCTTGTATGCCCGGCTCGAACATCGCTATCGTTATGTTGAACAGCTGTCCCACTATCAATATTAGCGTGCCTACGAGCCCGAGGAGTATCGAGTGGTGCCAGCCGCCTATGAATATGAAGTCTATCACTTCCGCAAGTATGACAGACGCAAGCAGTATGCCCACTATTCTCGTGTAGGAAAGTATATGGCTTATCAGCGAAGGGAGCTCCATCATCGATTCAAAGCCTTCGGCAGCTACTATCGTTATGATGCCGGCGACAAGAAGCGCATACGATGCAATAGCTATCGGGTTGGAAAGCCCCAGCGGCGCCTTGTGCAGTATGTTCAACCCGAATATCACGAAGCCTATCGCTGCGGCGAGCCATCCCAGCCTGCCAAAAGCCTTCTTCTTCTGCCTTATGAAAAGATAATTGGCGAATCCCAGGAGGAAGCCGAACGATACCATTGCGACGCCTATCCACCCCGCAAGGTCTAGAAGCTTGGGCAGGCCAGTCTCGACGTTGAACAGCGCGGTATACGGCAGCTGGAAGCCGAAATACTCATTGAATACTATTCCGAGAACCATTGCTATTATGGCTCCGGGTATTATCGACTTGGCTAGCAGGACCAGCCCCTCGTCCCCAACTATCGTGTGCACGAACTTTGATATCTTGCTCTGCGATTTTGCGGCGCCGGGCTTCTTCCTGCGTATGTGCCTTATCAGCAGAAGCGCACCTACAAGCATGAACAGCCCGTATCCGAAGTCGCCAACCATCAGGCCAAAGAATATCGGGAATATGAAAGCGAACATTATCGTAGGATCTACCTCGTTGCTTTTGGGAAGCGAGTAGAACCGTATGAAGGATTCAAAAAGTTTCAGCTTTGCAGGATTCTTGAGCTTTGTTGGGGGCACATCCTTGACCTTCAGCGTCTCCATCTCGAACCTCTTTCCTGCCGCCTGTGCGATTACCTTCCTAACCCTTCCAACATCCGCGTGCTCGGTCCATCCCTCTATAACTACTACGGACTTCGTCACCCCGAGCTTAGTCGTCGCCTCGAGCTTCTCCATCTCTATGTCGAGCTGCTCCCTTATGGCGTTGACACTCGGATAGAAGCTCTTTGATATGCTGAGCAATTCCTCGTCAAGCGAGGCCAGTTTCTCCTCCATGGATTTTGCATCCTCGGAAAGCTCCTTTACCAGCCTCTTCTGCCTGCCGCTCATCTCCGGCACCGCCTCTATCTGCACGCCAAGCGCCTGGGCGTGCTTTGCGAAATCCTTCTCCTCGCTCCTGAGAACCCCTACAAGCACAGACTTCTCGAGCCTTATCACCGCGCAGTTGTCGTTTTTCGAGGCCCACCCGATCATCTCATCAGATGCAGGCCCTGAGATAATGAAAGAGACTATGCTCTTCCCGTTAAGTATCGATACGTCCTCTCGGAAGCCCTCGAGCTTTTCAAGGACGGACAGCCTGGCCCTTATCCCTCCCAGCGAGGACGATAGCGTCCCTTTCTCCGAAACCAGCGCTGCGACACGCTCGTCTATCCTTATGCTGTTGGCCCTTTCGACAAGCTCGCTCATGCTGTTGAACAGTATCCTCTCGCTGCTTTCGACCGGAACAAGGCTGTCGTCTAGCGCCCTGAAGCGCTGAGCATACTCGTATAGCCACTTGTATTCTATCCCGCCCTCTCCCTTGAGCGATCCGCGTGCGGCTTCGCTTATAGGGTCTATCTGCATAAGGCCGCTGTCGTGCAGCGCGGTCATTACGCCGTCGTAGTCGTCCCTAAGCGCGACGATCCTTATCTTGCTCATCCTTGAAGGCAGAAACATTCAAACATCCAAATCGAATTTCTTCGCTATCTCCTCCGCGAATATCTGGATCACTTCGTCTTTCTCCAGATTCCTAAGCTTCGAGGCTTTTGCCTTTGCCGCCTTAACCTCCTTGAGGTCGTATTCTGCGGCTTTGTGCTCGGCATCCCTCATGATCGCCTCCTTCTCTGCATCCGCTTTCTTCTCAGATTCCTCCTGTGCGAAAACTACTCTCCTCTCGGCTTCCTCCCTTATGGACTCTGCTTCTGACTTGGCTTCTTCCATAAGCTTTTCCGACTTCTCCTCGCTCTCCTTTATTTTCTTCAACGTCTCTATTCCATGCTCCATGAAAATCACAACATCCGGTAGTACACCGCAAATATGAGTATTATCGCCGCGATGGCCGCGACTCCGTTTATCAGCGCCGTCCTTTTCCTTATCCTTTTGAACCTTTCCGCCTCATCCATTTCCAATCCTCCTCTTTATGAATTTCAGCGACACCGTCTGGTCCCTTTCAAGATCCTCAAGCCTCTGCTTTATGTATATGATCCTGCTTTTCATTGACGGTATAACCACATTCTCTATGGCGTTAGCCCTCCTGTTTAGCTTCTCTATCTCGTTGAGCAGCTTCCTTAGCGACGCCTCCTTCTCAACAACCTCGACGATCAGCCTCGACAGCGTGGAAAAGCCGTTCCTCGCGTCGGTTATCGAGGTTGGCACAGACACAACGCTGTACCCTGCTCCGTAGTCGTGAAGCGAGAGCTCCACGTTGGGTATGACAACCCCCATCACGTTCCTGGCGTTCACTGTGGCGTTGGCGCTGCCCTGTTCCGCGGCTATCCTCTCAACCTCTATGGTGCCTGCCTGCGCTTCTGCAATCCTTATGCTCTCCATCGCCCTTGCCACGCTCTCCCTCATGTTCTCCCTCATGCTGCGTATCTGCTTCGCCATTTCGAAGAACTCCATGACAAGGCTGCCCCTCTTCATCTTGAGAAGAGAGAGTCCCTTGGCCGCGACGCGTACCCTCGCCTTCGTCCTTATAAGCTCCAGCCTTGTCGTCTTGGTATCGCTTGCTGCCATCACTTCCACTTTCCGTACTTCTTTATGTATTCGTCCTTAAGCCTCTTCATCTCGTTTATGTCGAGCTGCGAGAAGAGCTTCCATCCGAGCTCAAGCGTCTGCTCTATGCTCCTGTCCTCGTTATAGCCCTGGTTGACGAACTCGTTCTCGAACCCGTCGGCGAAGCCCAGGAACTTCCTGTCGTTCACGCTCAGCGCCTCCTCCCCAACTATCTCGGTCAGGCTTCTCAGCTCCTTGCCCCTCGCATACGCTGCGTAGAGCTGGTCCGCTGTGCCCCTGTGGTCCTCCCTTGTCTTGCCCTTTCCTATGCCCTGGTTCATCAGCCTCGACAGGGAGAGCAGCACGTCAACGTTGGGGTATATGCCGTTGCGCTGCAGGTCCCTTCCCATGACTATCTGGCCCTCGGTTATGTATCCCGTAAGATCTGGTATCGGGTGGGTTATGTCGTCGCCAGGCATGGTAAGTATGGGTATCTGCGTTATCGAGCCGTTACGCCCGCGTATCTTTCCGGCTCTCTCGTATATAGAGGAAAGGTCCGTATACATGTAGCCTGGGTATCCCCTTCGTCCCGGGACCTCCTCCCTTGCTGCTGAAACCTCCCTGAGCGCTTCGCAGTAGTTCGTCATGTCTGTAAGTATTACGAGCACGTGCATGTTCTTCTCGTATGCGAGGTATTCCGCAGTTGTCAGCGCAAGCCTCGGCAGTATTATCCTTTCCATGGAGGGCTCTGAGGCGAGGTTCAGAAACATCGCAGTCCTGTCTATCGCTCCAGTAGACTCGAACTCCTTCATGAAGAAGTTAGCCTCCTCGCTGTTTATGCCGATTCCTCCGAACACCACGGCAAACTTCTCCTCCGAGTTGAGAAGCTTTGCCTGCCTCGCTATCTGCGCGGCGAGCTTGTTGTGCGGCATTCCAGAGCCAGAGAATATTGGAAGCTTCTGCCCTCTCACAAGAGTGTTCATTCCGTCTATTGTTGATATGCCGGTTTGTATGAACTCCGACGGCTCCTCCCTGGAATACGGGTTTATCGCGCTGCCGTTTATGTCTACAAGCTTCTCAGCCCTTATGTTGCCGCCGTTATCCCTCGGGCTCCCTGCCCCGTTGAACACCCTGCCAAGCATCTCCGTGCTTACCGGGATCTTTACGGTAGAGCCGGTGAACCTTACTCCGGTATTGCCCAGGTCCATTCCGGTGGTGTCTCCGAAGGACTGCACTATCGCAAGCCCGTCCCGGGTGTCCAGGACCTGCCCCCTCACCTTCCTGCCATCAGGCATGGCTATCTCAGCCAATTCGTTGTAAGAAGCATCCTTCACTCCGTCAACGAAAAGCAGCACGCTTGTTATCTGTTTCACGCTCCTGTAGTTTACCGAACTCATTTCATCACCTTTTCCTTGCTCGCCATTATCTGGTCTATCTCCTTTACGGCAGCGGCAACATCGTCGTAGTAAGCGTCTATATCCTCCTCCTTGGCGAGCTTCATCCTCGCGACTTTCTGCTTTGCCGATATACCGTTCATCTGCTCCACCAGCACCCCTCTTGCCACGGCGCGCGACTCAGCCTCGTCCATTGCAATTATCGATTTGAGCATGAGCATCTGCTTGTGAAGCGAGGTGTACGTGTCAACGTCATCGAATGCGCTCTGCTGGAGGAAGTCCTCCCTCACGGATTTTGCTATGTCCAAAACCTCCTTCTCCTTTTCAGGCAGTGCGTCATAGCCGACAAGCTGCACCACCTCGTTTATCTCCGCCTCCTTTTGGAGTATCGACATCACTCTGGAGTGCAGGCTGTCCCAATCGCTGCCGGCGTTCTCAGCATACCAACCCTTCAGGTCGCCGTAGTAAAGCGAGTAGCTGTTGAGCCAGTTTATCGAGGGGAAATGCCTCCTGTTTGCAAGCGAGGCGTCAAGCGCCCAGAACACCCTTGTAACGCGCAGCGTGTTCTGCGACACGGGCTCAGAGGTATCGCCTCCCGGAGGGGACACGGCGCCTATCGCAGTTACCGAGCCCACCTCTCCCGACATGACCCTTACCATTCCCGCCCTCTCGTAGAACTCAGAGATCTTTCTGCCCAGGTATGCGGGATACCCCTCCTCTCCTGGCATCTCCTCCAATCTTCCTGATATCTCCCTGAGCGCTTCAGCCCACCTCGAAGTGCTGTCAGCCATAAGCGCAACTGCGTAGCCCATGTCCCTGTAGTATTCCGCTATCGTTATGCCCGTGTATATGCTGGCTTCCCTTGCAGCCACCGGCATGTTGGAGGTGTTGGCTATCAGTATTGTCCTGTCCATGATGGGCTTTCCCGTCTTCGGGTCCTTCAGCTCTGGGAATGTTGTCAGTATCTCCGTCATTTCGTTGCCTCTCTCTCCGCAGCCCACGTAGACCACAACCTCGCTGTCGCTCCACTTGGCGAGCTGGTGCTGTATGACAGTCTTGCCTGACCCGAATGGGCCCGGCACTGCGCTGGTCCCTCCCTTTGCCACCGGGAACAAACTGTCTATGATCCTCTGCCCTGTTATAAGCGGCATCGTAGGCGGCATCTTCTCAATTACCGGTCTGGGCCTCCTGACCGGCCACCTCTGTAGCATTGAAACTTCAGACGCGCCTGCCTCTCCCTCAACCGAGGCAATAGCATCAACTATGGTGTAGTCGCCCTCCTTCAGCCCGCTTATCTTTCCAGAGATTCCGGGAGGCACCATGACCCTGTGCGTTATCAGGCTGGTCTCGGCAACCTCGCCTATTACCATGCCCGTCTTGACGTCGCTCCCATTCTTAACCTTCGGGATGAAATGCCATTTCTTTTTCTTGTCAAGAGGCTCGACGTTAACTCCTCTCTCGATGAAGTCGCCGCTCTCCTCCCTTATCTTGTCCAAGGGCCTCTGTATTCCGTCGAATATAGAGCCTATAAGCCCTGGCGCAAGCTCGACGGAAAGCTGCCTACCGGTGTTTACGACGGGCTCCCCCGGCCTAAGTCCGCTCGTGTCTTCGTATACCTGTATTATGGCGGATTCGCCATCCAGCTTTATTATCTCGCCTATGAGCTTCGAGTCGCCCACCTGCACGACGTCGTACATCTTGGGCTGCTGCACCCCCCTCGCAGTAACTACGGGTCCCGATATCCTGTAAATTATTCCATTCTTAACATTCGATGTTGCCAATTCAAGCACCTCTAAGGCTGTTAATATCAACTCCCAAAACCCTCTTTGCAAACTTTTCCAGCGACTCCTCGCTCTGCTCTCCGTCAGGGCTCGGTATGAAGACGACAAGCGGAGAGAGCGATACCTCTGTCCTCCTGAGCTCGTTGCTTTCAAACGACTCCCTAACCTTCCATGACGCTATCACAACCGAGTACTCCTTCTTGTCTATCATGCTGAGTATCATGTTGACCGCGTCCCTTCCCTCGGCTATGAACGTGTCTGCTATTCCTATGAGACGGAAGCCCATCGCGACCTCCCTCTCGCCCACAACAGCTATATTGCCGCTCATTTGACCACGTTGTTCAGCATGCTGAGGTTCTTATACCTGCCCTCTCCTATGCCGTAGCGCTTCCCGAACCATATAAGCCTTAGCTCGTCCGCTTCCATCTCCGCCCTCATTATGAACGCCACCAGCTGCAGCACCGAGAGCGCAGACCTCTCGAATATGCCGAGGTACTTGCCGTACAGCTCGCGCCTCAGCGCGCTTTCGAAGTAGGCTGCGAGCCCGTCTTCCCTGTATGCGTCGAAAGCGGCGTCTATCCTGAACGGCATCGAGTCTTTCATATCCTCTATCTTCTTGGATGCGATTTCTGCTATCCTCTCGCTCGGCATGTTTCCCCCCTGCATGATGTATTCGGAAAGCCCGCCAAATCCGGATATCGAGGATTTTACCGCGTCCATGACATTTTTCACGTCTATGCTGTCGCGTATGAACTGGAGCATGGGTCCCTCGTCGCCCCTGTAAAACCTGAACGACTTGATGAGGTTGGAGAAGTAGAACCCGTCCAGCGCCATGAACATCTGCGAGGCGTTCCTGTTCTTCTTGGCTTCGTCGACGCTTTGCAGCATCGCTCCCCCGTAGCCGTATTTGACAAGCATGTCAACCATTCCGTCTATCTCCTTCTGCTCTGCTATCGCCGCGAACTCTTCTGGGGAGATAGCGCCGATTACAGCTGCGGAGAGCTTCCCGTCAACGATTATGAAGCCGCCGTTTATGCTTACCTTCTTGTCGAGCAGCTTCGCCGACACGATAGTCTTTATCGCGCGTATGTCCCAAGAGCCTACGTAAGCCCTTATCATCGCCTTCGCCGTGGCTGGCGCCGCGTTTACCATATAGCCGACAAGCCGCCTGGTGTGCGCGCTCAGAATCGCATCGACAAGCTCCGAATCCTTGTACTGCAGCGAAAGCTCGTCAAGCTCCTTCCTGTAATCCGTGCCGCTCAGGGCAGAGAGGTAGTCTGAAGCGTCGTGCTCAAGCAGCTGAGCCATGAACTCCCTTCCAAGGAATAGGGACTTCATCGCCTTTATCCTCCCGAACGCACCTATGTACGTGCTGTCCACCAGATCACCTCTCTATCTCCTTCACGAAGCGCACCTCGAGCCTGTCCCTGGTCTCGTTGAGGAGCGTTTCGAGCGTGAAGTCAATGTACCTTTTGCTATCGGCTGACACTCCTACCAGCCCGCCTGCGGACTTGCTGTTTTCCCATGCCTCTGCTCCTTTTATTCCCTTGAGCTTTTGGAGGTCCTCCTTCCTCACCATGAGCCTGCAGCCCTCGCCAAGCTCATCTGAAGCCATGGCGGCGAGCTTCTTCAGAAGCGCCGAATAGCCTTTTGTCTTTGCGTAATCCGGCAGCCCCTTCCTCAGCCAGTCAAAAGCGTCGGTTATCCTCGCCTCCAGCTCTGCATTGTAAATCTGCCTGGCTGCCATGTCAGACCTCGCCTTCATGCTTGAAAGAAGCTGCGCAGCCTCAGACCTCGCCTTGGCTGTGCTCTCCCTGAAAGATTTCTCTATCTCGGCGAGAGCCTTGGACTCGTAGTCCTCCGCGTCTTTCTTTGCGTTGCGGACCACCTGCTCCGCTTTCCTCTCCGCGTTCTTGTTTATGCTGCCAACTACGTCCTCAAGACCTATCCAAACACCTCTGCATCATCAGAGTATCTGCAACAGGAGTATCAGACCCAGCACGAAACCGATTATCCACAGAGTTTCAGGTATAACGAAGAAGAACAGAACCTGCCCGAACTTTTCGGGCTTCTCCGCTATTATTCCCATTCCAGCAGCACCAATTCCCTGCTGTGCCATTCCCGTTCCTATCAATCCCCCCGCAATCGCTATAGAAGCCGCAACTGCGTATAAGGGGCTGGCTGCTACTACCATTTTTTTCACCTAATTAAAAGCAACAAACAACAGAAGTTGATCGAATATATATCATCATAAAAGGCTTATTAAACGTTCCGTTGGCGCCACATCGGGTAGCGGCCAGTTCAACCTTTTGCGACTCCTACGGGCACCAGCCTTGCGACTATTCTTGATATGCCCGCGCCCTCTATGCTTTCCACGACGTCATCCACATTCTTGTAGGCTTCCATCGCCTCCTCGCTCACCAGCTTCCTGCTCCTCACCCTTATCTCTACTCCCTTCCTGTCGAGCTGCCCGAACGTCTTTGACATCGGTATCTCGCGAAGAGCCTGGTGCCTCGACATCAGCCTCCCTGAGCCGTGGCACGATGAGCCGAACGTCTCGCGCATCGCGCCCTCCTGCCCGGCAAGGACGTAGCTTGCAGTACCCATGCTCCCTGGTATAAGGACAGGCTGCCCAAACTCCCTGTAAGTTTTCGGCACCTCCTTTCTTCCTGGGCCGAACGCCCTGGTCGCGCCCTTCCTGTGGACGTACAACTTCCTTTTCTTCCCAGAAACCTCGTGCTCCTCAAGCTTAGCTATGTTGTGAGCAACGTCATACAGGAGCTCCATGCCGAGAGCGTCTGCGCTCCTGCCAAATACTTCTGAAAACGCCTTCCTTATCGAATCTGTCATTATCTGCCTGTTGGTGAATGCAAAATTCACCGCGGAGCGCATCGCTGCAAGGTAGCTCTCAGCCTCCTTGCTGCCTATGAAAGCGTATGCGAGCTCAGGATCAGGCAGCTCTATACCATTCTTTCTCTGGTAGTCCGCAAACGTCGCCAGGAAATCGCTGCACACCTGGTGGCCGTAGCCCCTTGACCCGCTGTGCAGCATTATGACAGTCTGCCCCTCGTACAAGCCATAGGCTTTTGAGAGCTTGGCATCGACCTCCTTCTCGACGCGCTGCACCTCGAGGAAGTGGTTTCCCGCACCTAGAGTTCCAAGCTGCTGCACGCCCCTCTTTTTAGCCAGCTGGCTCACCTTTGACGGGTCGGCGTTCTCCATGCATCCCTTTTCCTCAGTGTTCTCTATGTCGCTTTTGAATCCGAAGCCCTTCTTTATCGCGTATTCTACCCCTTCAGAGGCTATCCTGTCCAGCTCTGCCATTGTGAAGCCGGACTTGAACTTGCTTCCCACCCCGCTTGGCACATTCCTGAACAGCGCGTCCATCACAGCGCCGATCTTCGGCTTCACTTCCTCATAAGCAAGGTTTGTCCTTATTAGCCGCACGCCGCAATTGATGTCGAACCCTATAGCGCCGGGCGATATTATGCCCTCTTCGGCATCGAACGCAGCCACTCCGCCGACAGGGAAGCCGTACCCCTCGTGCCCGTCTGGCATCACCATCATTGCGTCCACTATAGAGGGAAGCCTTGCCGCGTTCATAGCCTGCATCAAAGTCCTGTCCTTTCGTATGTGGCTTATTATGTAATCGTTGGCGTATATCCGCACAGGAACCTTCATACCCGAACTTTCGTCAGCGTCTATTTGGTGAACGTTCTTCCTCAGGTCTCTTATTTTAGCATCCATTGCAACCGTACCTATCAAACTCGCTCAAGCCCCAGGCAGCTGTAAGGGCTTTTATTTAATAAGTTTCTTAGGAGAAGTAATAAAAGGATAATCAGGCAAGGTTGAATGCAATGGCTATAAAGTCGATTACGATCGCATACGTGATTGCCATAGCTGCCGTCTTGGCTTTCGGCACCTTCGGCACTTACATACTGGGCCAGAGCGGCAACTTCAACGTAAGGATAAACTCGCTGCTAACCGCGCTCTATTTCACGGTAGTCACGGTTGGCACTGTGGGCTACGGCGACATTGTCCCGGTCACTGCGCTTGGAAGAGTGTTCGACATAGTGCTAATAATATCCGGCCTCGCCGTATTCCTAAGCGTTGTCACGGCGATATCCGGCGAAGTGGTAAATCAGAGGTTGGTAAAATTGTCCGGCAGAATATCAAGTTTCGAAAAGAGGCTCCTGAAGGGGCACATAGTGCTGATAGGCTACGACCTGACCAACGTGCTCCTCGCGAGCAAGCTGAAGAAGGAGGGCAGGAAGTTCATAGTGGTCACGTCAGACAAGGTGATAGTGGACCAGCTGAGGGAGAAGGGCTATTCAACTTACGTAGCCGACGAGACATCAGAAAGCGACATGTCCGCCTTCAACCTTAGCAACGCCAAGAAGATAATAATAGACCTGAGGGAGAGCTCAAGGACCGTATACGCTGCGATAGTCGCCAAGTCGCTCTCAAGCATCGACAAGGTAATAGTGATAGCGAATACGGAGGAGCTTGAGAGGCACCTAAATGATTTGGGCCTGAAGCACATCATAAGCCC
>JAJZWO010000006.1 GCA_021846635.1 Microcaldota archaeon
TTCATGCCGATAAAGACGGGGGAGTTAATAAACATAATACGCAGCGTCAAGGACCTCTACGGGACCGAGGTGTACGCCAACTCAAAGATAGGGATAGAGTATTCGTTGGGCTCAAACTTTGCGTACTCACAGGCTTTCATAGAGGTGAAAAAGCTTTTCGTCAACATACCAAACATGAACGGATTCTTCAACTCTTTCGAAATACCTGGCATATGCGATGCGATGCCTTCCTTCATAAAGCTGGAGCACAACTCTGAAAGGTACATGGCATTCTATGTGCCGCCGGTTATAGAAGTAACAGACAGCACATACATGGATGAGCCGCTAGAGCACCTCAGGGCGCGTGCCGAAGAGCAGCCCGTAATAAGGTTCAGGATATTCAACCCCAAAGATGGAAGCGCTTCATACACAGAATTCAACCTCCATGATGCAGTGCTGGCTGCCGAAAGAATGCGCGAGAGCGGAAATGGCACCATGGCAGTGCTGAGGGACGGCGCACACAGGGCTTACGTAACTTCTATGGCTGGTGCTCGCATACCAAAAATAATTATAAGCAATTCAGATGCAGAGCTGAAGTCCGTTCCAGTAAAGGCCTCCGACCTTCTCCTCGTCGCAGAAAAACCGGAAAGAAGGGAGGACAGATTCTTTGGTCTGCACAACAGAGAGGGCAAGGAGGTAGGATGGCTCAGGCTTGAAGAGGTAGGCATAGATGGCTGATTCTAATAGAATCGTTCTGGTTGACCTGGACGGTACGCTCCTTTTCACCGAAAGCTCAGAAGGTCTCGCCGCTAAGGAGGTGACGGGCCGCAGGCTTAAAAGGAGTTCTATCAGGAAACTCGACAGGCAGACGAAACACAAGGTGTACTCGTTAGCTCAGTCAAAGTACGCGGATGCAGCAACTCCTAACATGATGCTTAAAAGACGCCTCTCGCGCATTGGCAAGGCGAACATAGTGATACTTACAGCAAGGCATTCTGACACGCGCAGCAACACCGTAGCGGCACTGAAGAAACACGGGATAATGTACGGAAGATTGCTCTGCAGAAGTGGCAAGGCGAAGGAACTGGACGATGAAGAGTGGAAGTTGAGGGTGCTGACGAAGTACGCCAAAGCTTACAGCAGGGTAGAACTCTACGATGACAAGATCGACAACCTGGAGTATATGCATGATCGCATAGAGATGCCGAATGTATCCTTCATGAAAGTCTCCAGAGAATCGATAACACGCTTCCCTGGAAAAGGTAAATAGGCTTCATCGCTCCTGTTGAGCATTACATCAAAACCTTTCTAGATAATCTGCTTGCCTGAGACTGCAACTAATAAGTATCTGGACGGGCAAACATATAACATAATTATAGGAGGTCAAAATGCACGCGAGTATTGATGTTGATGCAAGCAATTCACTACGCAAGGGCGTATTGGATGCAATAGACGAAGTCCAAAAAAATAAGAATGGTAATGCGCTCTTATTGGCTTACAAGGCGCTCGAGCCATCTTTTAAGGCATGCGCCAAAGATGCACATATGGGCATAAGTTATAAAGGACGGAGAATATCGTTCGAGATGGAAGTGCAACCATATATTATAGGGGGAGATTTCAAAAACGTCTATTACAATTCGAATGAGGCATACACAAACCGGACTATGCGCGATATCGCATCTTTTTCAGGAATTAAAAATTATATAGGAATAAGTGGAGGGCTGACGCAGAACATAACGATATTGTCTGCGCTTAGGCTGAAAAACAGGATAAGAAGCGCTACGCTGTGCGATAGGAACGGTTTTCAGCTGTTATATAATGCGCTTCAACTCGCGAGGTTCGACGCAATGCCTACGTCTATAAATCCGATGTGGCATATAGCGTGCGCTGACAACCTTGAGATGAGGAGTGCTGTAAGCCTTTACGCCGAAGAGAAAATCGAAATGAAGTTCATCCTAAGGCATAGCACGCTTAACGGGATAGTGGAAAGAGCTAAGGATGACAGGCACTTTATCTACAGCTCTAATGCTTACGGAGTAGAGATTGAATCTGATAAGGGTATGATAGCAAGGAATAGGAACACCTGGGAAACTCCAAGCAGTGGTGCCATTCTTGTCGAAACACTCGAGAATGCGGACAATATAAAACCCGGAAGCGCGTACATGGCAGCTTCTGTGAATTCGTCCGCAGCAGTTCTTCTAAGGAAGGGTGAGATTGGGGGAGAAACCGCTATGCCACTATATTCATACTGCTCTGGAAATGAAGTTCATTCGGAGTGCGTGCACGGGAAATGAATAAGGAAATATATACATTAGCTTAATGCAGTGTTTTCCTCGCTCGCCTTGGAATTGAGGTCTGACTGCTAGCGCCCTAGCCTTCTTGCGGATTACGCCCTATTAGCCCGCTGATCCTGTAGAATAGTGGCTCGTCATCGCCAGAATCGAGAACTTCGCTTAAGAACTCTTCCGGCTTCGACCTGTACTCCAGGAATTTGAGAACGCGCTTTCCGAACGTCTCAAGCTGTCCTTTCCTCGGCTTTGTCCCGTCCAGCTCATAATCCAGCTTTCCCGTATTGACGTTTCCTTTGAGCCCGATAAAGCCCAGTGCTACGTCTATCATATTCTCATCGATGCCCTCCATAACCGAATAAGCCTTCTTGTAAACAGCGAGTTGCCTCCGGTGCTCTGTAGCTTTGCCATTGGTCTTGTCTGTCTTCCAGTCGAGTATCAGCACCCTGCCGTCCTCGGCTTTGTATACCGCATCTATCTTGCCCTTGAAGTAAAGGCCTCCCGAGTCCTTGTATTCGAAAATTGAGGACAACGGAACCTCAAACGGTATCTCTGCACCTATCTGCTCGGCTGAGTACCTCTCCTTAATCTCCCTGTCTATTGCCGCTATGTTGCCAAAGTAGGGTCGGTACCTCTCTTCGACTTCCTCCTGCTTCACGCCGTGCTTGAAGCGAGCCTCAGCTATTGAATGGACATCGCTTCCGGTCCTCAGCCCACGGGTCTCGTACCCGCTTATGCCAAGTATGTTTTCCTTAAGGAACTCGTACGGCTTGTCCAGGCTGCCCAGGAGGGAGTATGAGAGCTTGTTTTTCGAGGAGAAATATGCCACCACGGCTTCCTCTAGCCAGTTTTTCTCGCCCTTTAAAGCTTTCAGCGACTCCTCCTTTCTTCCCGAAAGGAACAGTGAATAGGCCTCGTCATACTTCCACGGCGTAGCGATGCGGCGTGCCTGCGCATCCGAAGTCGAAACCGGAATTCCATCAATTACATACGATTCTGCCTGCTTTTCGTTCAGGATCATGCACAACTCGTCACGTGCCCTGGTGAATGCGACGAAGTCCACTCTGAGGTCCTCCTCGTCAAGCTCCTCGCGGACATCCCTTCCTATGGAAGCTTTTATTATTGAGTAGACAGCCGCGTCAACGAAGCCGAGGCTCCTGTGCGTGTTTACAGGAACGTACACGACCGAGTCGAACTCCAGCCCCTTCGACTTGTGCACAGTTGTAAGAGTGAGCCTGGATTCCTTTTTCACAGGCGCATATTCTTCTTCAGTTATCGCCAGGAAGTCGAAAAGCGCGTTTGCATCCGGCATTCTGGACATCTGGAAGAACTCGGCAATGCTATTGTAGACGCTCTTCGCGGTGTAATAGTAGTCTCTTCCCATTGACAGCGATATCGGCATTATCCTCTCGGCGAACAGCTTTGGAAGGGTTTCCATGTCAAGCGACGCCTTCAATTCTGCAAAGCCTTTCGCTGGACCTTCGGCAACTTTCCGCCAGTCCTTCTCGTACCTCTTGCTTGACGCTATCTGGAACGCCTCGCGGAGAGCTACTCCTGAAAAGGGGGTGAAAAGCGCAGCAATAACCGACTCTGTGTCGTCGTAAAGCAAACCCCTGAGGTATGCGAGCATCTCGCCCTTCGCCACGCTGCTGGTGTAGCCCCCTACTGTGGAGGAATGCTCGATTCCTCTCTCCTCGAGCATCCTTGATATTGTAACTATCTGCCCGTTCGTTCGGGTTATAATTGCGTAGCGCTTTCCGTCATTCTTGCTGTTGCTAAGCATTTCGATTACGGTGTCAACAGCCGCTCCAGCCTGGTCCTTTGATATGACGGCGCTTACCTTTGCGTCGCCTTTCCTTGCTCCTGAAAGGCCGTCAAGCTCGTCCTCGTATGTGCTGTCTGACGTCCTGGATAAGAAGACGTTCTTTGAATAGTCAAGTATGCCCTGAAGGCTCCTGTAGTTCTTCTTGAGGTGCAATGCCCTGAAGGATTCCTTTTTCCTGAGCTCATTGAATGCCGCCGAGCTCCCTCCCTGGAAGCCGAATATCGACTGCTTCCTGTCCCCGACCAGGAATAGGTTGTCACCGGACATCTCTGCTATGCGGCGCTCCAAGCCGTTGACGTCCTGCAGTTCATCGACAAGCACATGTGCGAAGTGCTTTTTGGAAGGATCGTAGAGTTCTATGAACCTTATCAGCATGTCATTGTAGTCCATCAGCTTTTTCTCTGAATCCTTCTCCTTTTCGTAGTTCTCGAACGCCATGCGGAGGTATTCGATGAATTTGGAGTTCTCCTCAAATGAGATGTTGCTTATCCCCTCCTCCTTGTAGATTGAGGAGAGCACCTCCTGCGATTCTTTAAGCCTTATATTCTCTGGGAGTATGCCGAAGCTTTTCAGGTACCTTATTGCATTGGCGCACTTGGGCACGATTGTTCCTATAAGGTAGTCGTTACCGTATGTGAACGCGTCAGAATCTTTGAAGCTCTTGTATATTGAGTAGTTGAGAAAATTGTTGCTCGCTATCTCCTTGTCCTTGCCGAGCTCCTGGAGGTAGGAGTATGCATAGCCGTGAAAGGTGCTTATGCTTATGCGTTCCGGATGTGCAGTCGCTAGCGCCTCGGTTGACCTTACCGCAGAGACGACCCTCTCCCGCATCTCGTTTGCCGCTTTCTCTGTGAAAGTTATGCATAGTATCTGCTCTTCAGGCACGCCTGATTCGAGTAGCTGCACAACCCTGTTTGCTATTGAGGTGGTTTTTCCTGTGCCGGGATTTGATATTATAAGAGTATCGCCTTTGATTGGCTTTGCAGAATCAGGTGATGGCATCAAATCACTATCATATCGCTGGAAAAGTATTTAGGGGCTTTCGAAAACCTTCAGTAGGGTTCCATGTGCCAATATGCATATCAGAAATACTCGTTGCGCAGCCACGCAAGGCTTGCAGAATCTAATGTATTGCGCGTAACGTCGCCACGCGCACCTGGTTGCTCCTCCTTGGGCGATATTGTAGCCTGCAAAGCTCCCTGCGATGAAAGCAACCGCATGGATGAGCAGTCGCTGCATGAGATAGTGAAAGGGTATAGAAGCGACTTTGCGCGCCTTTTTACCACCGGTAGACGAACGTACATTTGATCGTCGCTTGAGTAAACCTCACCTTCGCTGCTATCGAAGTATTTGCGCACCATGGTGGTGCCTTCTAGCAGCTTTGAGAACTGGTAAGGGTTAGCCTTGTTTGCGAATATCACTACATTGCCGAGTTCCTTTGCCTCTGAAGGAGGCTCGCCCTTAAGGTACTTTAACTGTGTAATTATGTCTATCCTGGAATCGCCATTGCTGCTTTTCACGTAGCGCAGCTTTGATACAGGCACGCAGACCATGCCGCCATTGTCCGGCTGCATGCGTTTCAGCGCGAGGCTCGTTAAAACGTTGTACTCCCTAAAATCGGATGAGCCTGCTTCCGCAAGCATTTTGGTTTCGTACAGCCCCTCGAAATTCCTTGTCGCGAACATGATTCTATCGCGCATTGCCAGATATTAAAGCCTTTCTTATGCTGGATTATTCGCTCCTGAGCGCCTGTATAGGATCTATGCGTGAGGCTCTCCATGCGGGGTAGAAGCCGGAGAGCACGCTTATAGCCACGGCGAGGGATATTGCAAGCAGTATTGTCCCAGGGGTTATCACCGGGCTTATTGATGATATGGAGCCAGAGCCGGAAGAC
Source organism: Microcaldota archaeon (assembly GCA_021846635.1). Taxonomy (GTDB): domain Archaea; phylum Micrarchaeota; class Micrarchaeia; order Micrarchaeales; family Micrarchaeaceae; genus JAJZYW01. Next base: position 5,987 of record JAJZWO010000006.1, read on the forward strand.
GATGCGCCTCCTCCGAAACTTCCGCCGCCTCCAAAGCCTCTTGCGCCCCCTCTTGAAAATCCTGCGTGCGCGCTTGTTGGGGCTGGCGCGGCTGAAGAACTGCTTGAGAACCCGTGCGACAGTATCGCGGGAAGCGCATACGCTCCTCCTATCCCCACTATCGAGCCGAGCGCTCCTCCAAGAAGCCCTATTATCAATGCTTCCGAAAGGAATAGGGTTAGTATGTCGCGCTGCTTGAAGCCTATCGACTTGAGTATCCCTATTTCTCGAGTCCTCTCCGAAACAGAAACCATCATTATGCTTAGTATCCCAACTCCTGCAACTATAAGCGATATGCCGCCTATAGAGCCGAGGAGCAGCGATATTGAGCCCGTTATTGACTCTACTGTGGAAGTAAGGCTCTGCACCGAGAGTATCGTTGCGCTGTTTCCGAATATGTCAGTAAGCATAGTGTCGAGCGATGATGTTGACTGCAGGCTAGTAGCCTTTATAACAAGCACATTGTAGGAGTACTTGTTGGTAAGGGCTTCCGCTTCGGCAAGGGGAACAAAAACGCTGGTGTCGGGATCAACGAAGAAAGATGTGCCGTAGTCTCCAAGCACGCCTGTCGGAAGTATCGTCGCCGTGGATGAGCCGCCGTTGGACGCTATGTTTGTCAGGTAGAGGGGCTGGTTGGGCTGCACCTCGGATGAGGTTGCCCCTGTTGGATAGGCTATGCTGTAGCCAACCGCTGCCTGTGGCTGCCCGTTGTCGGAGTATAAGCCGCCCGAGGCGAAATTGAGGCTTCCCAGCACAGAAGAGAGGCTAGAATTTTGTATCCCGAGGACTGTTACAGATGACGATGCACCCGTAAGCGTTGTGACGTTGGCCGAAAGCCTGAGAATCGGTATTACGCTGCTCACATTTGGCAGCGACTCTATCTCCGCAACCTGCTGATTTGTGAATATCGACCCCGGACCCCGGGAGGACATGTACACTGTTGTAGGGCCGATGCTGGATAGGGACTGCGAGACGCTCGCCGACACTCCTGAAACGAGAGATATCAAAGACACTATCGTCGCTACGCCAATTATAACCGTAAGTACGGTAAGTGCGGTCCTGAACTTCCTCTTTGACATGCCTTTTATGCCCAGGGAAAGTATGTCGTTTATACGCATCTATCGCACCGCTATCATTCCTTTGAGTGCTGCTTTGTCTTCTTGCCCGTGCGCTTCCTGAAAACCTTCATGTAGGCAACAGCGGCAACAGCAGCTGCTATTATGATTGCAACTATGAGCAGGAGCCCAGAATCTCCCCTCTTTCGGTTGAACGATCCCTTTACGAAGGTTGAATTTCCAGTCACAAAAGTGCTGTTCGCAGATGACGACGCTATCTGTACTGGCACTTCTATCAGCTTGCTCTGCTTCTGGTTGAGGTTGTTAAGGTACTCTATGCGAAGCGGTATTGTGTATGTGCCGGGCTTAACCGTCCTCGATGCTTCGAAGCTCACCGTGAAAGAGGTCGGAGAGTCCACTCCGACGGTGCCTATGAATGTGGAGTTGGCGCCAAGGACCGATATGCCATTGACACTCGAAGTAGAGATCGAGAGCGCTGATGCCGAAGTAGTCCCTGAATTCAGCAGCGTTCCGGTAACAGAGAATATCCCTCCCTGCGTTGGTGCGGCTGGAAGCAGAGCCGTCGACGTTTCCGTGATGTTTATCGCTCCCGGAGTGAGGAAGCTGAGTTCGCGTGTGCCGCTCTCTGCTTGCCCGTCGAATACATAGCTTATTTGCGCAGACAGCGTTGCTACGGTGCTTGATGAGGAGGCAACGTAGAGGTTTACAGGCATGCTGACGTTGCTGTGCGCCGCTATGTACGGGAAGGAGAAGTAGCCGTCGCTTCCTATTATGGTCATGGGCGATTCAGGCGTCAGCTGGACCGTAACGTTTGTTATTGGCGTGCCTCCGCTGTTTGACACTATTATGCTGGTGTTCTGCGGCACCCCTTCCTCGACGTCCTCATACTGCGATGTCAGCGATACCTGGCTGGCAGGAGCTACTCCGTACAGGTCGAGCGTAGTCTGAAGCGATTCGTTGTTGCCGTAAGCGTCTGAGTATGCCAGGCTGAGCTGTGCGGATACGGACTGCCCAGCAGCTCCTGGAGAAACGTATACTGGAATCGTAAGATACGCAGTTGCGTTCGGGGCTAGCGAGGCGGCTTCGCCAGGCTCGCCGACTGGATTCAGCGAGGAGCTCGCAGCTATCGACGGCTTTATGTCATATGCATAGCCGCTGCCGGTGTTGCGGAGCTTTATTGTGAGGTTGTTGACCGATCCGGCAAGCAGCCCGTGGCTGGTTGCATTGATTGAAAAGCCCGTAGAGCCCCTCACTGGCGCGTAGAATGTGGTGCTGTAGTAGAAGCTGTTGCTGTCGTTCGTATAGTTCCAATATAAGTCGAGAGGCTCGTAGTAGCCTTCTGTTGGGCTCACCTGCGTGGTGTTAGGTATATTCAGGTAGAATACTGCGCTGAAGAACGAATAGGGCTGAACGTTGCCTATGTAGTCGTATGCTGTGGATGAGCCGTTTATCGTGGTAAACTGGCTGGTTAGCGGCACCTTTGCCAGCACGCCTACAAGTTCGCAGTCATTGGGATTGTAGAGCTTAACCTGTATCGGAACGTCGTTTGAGCCTGGTCCGACTGCAATCGGCTGTGAAGTGAAGTTCCTGCTCGAATTGCCTATCCAGGAAACTCCCGTAACGTAGAAGTCAGTCAACGCAGTGTGCTGGCATGAAGCTATTACCTGCGAAGCTCCTGCTATGCCAGCCAGCGATGCGAGAACCATTGCGGATATTGCGAATGCCGCAAATGCGAAAGTCCTATCCATTTTTACCCCTCTTTTTAACATGATTGCCACTGCCCCTTGCATCGTGGAGCGAGATGTCCTTTATTGCAAGCGAGCCTTCTCCTTCTATGAGCCCGTCGCGTATGTGTATGCGCCTGCCCGCGAAGGCGCCCACTTCCGGATCGTGCGTGCTGAGAACCACTGTAGTTCCGTTCTCCCTGCACATCCTTGAAAGTATGTCAAGCACGTTCTTTGCAGACTTCGTGTCCAGATTTCCAGTAGGCTCGTCGGACAACAGTATCTTTGGGTTGTTTATGAAAGCGCGCACTATTGCGACGCGCTGCTGTTCCCCTCCGCTAAGCTCGTTTGGCCTCTTTTCAGCCTTGCCGCCGAGCCCCACCTGCTCAAGCATATCCCTAGCAAGCTGAAGCTTTTCCTTCCCTCCCCTGCCGTTCACAAGCGACGGCAGCATCACGTTGTCGAGCGCGCTCAAGTATGGTACGAGGTTGTAGGATTGGAACACAAAGCCTATCACAGAATTGCGCAGGTCGGCAAGCTCGTTGCCATTCATGCTTGAGGTATCCTTGCCGTTTATTATTATCCTGCCTGAAGTCGGCGTATCCAGAGTTCCCATAAGATCGAGCATTGTCGTCTTGCCTGAGCCGGACGGGCCCATTATTGCGACGAATTCTCCTTCCTTTATGTCTACGCTGACTCCGTTCAGCGCAACGTATGTAAGGCCCTCCTTGTTTGAGTATATCTTTCTCACGTCAATCATTCGCACTGCATAACGAGGTTCAGCTTGGCTGTTCTTCTTGGACGAAATGATCAAAACACCTTTGATATTTATGCGCATCAGGAGTCCATCTGAGAAACAGGAGAGCGCATAAGCTTATGCCTCTCAAAACATATATATGCTTTGTAAAATTTCGCTTTTTGGCGTTTCGACACGCCAGGGGCATCATTTTCGTATGATGCGCGTCGCTTCAGACCTGAATGACTTTATCTTCCTCGCCCTCCTGACGAGTTCTTCCATGTAGATTTCGTCGCGATCTGCGGAGTGCGCTAACGCATCCTCATAAACATCGCGCATTAAGGACTTCGACCAATGTTTGTATATGCGCAGCAGGTTTTTCCTGTCGTGCAGTTGCTTTTCTGCATCTGCCATGACGCTCGACACGTCATCGGGAGATTTTATCCCAATGTTGTACTCGATCAGGTAATAGGCGTAGCGCGCGGTGGTCCCCTTTCCTATATCTGAAGCTTCATACTTTCCCTCGTCAGAACCTTCAGGCTCGGCAGCCCAGCGTATAATGGAGCAATCGTGCCTCATTTTGTCTAGCACCTGGATAACCGCGGCTTCGTGGTCATCTGGCATCAGTATACCTAGCTCGTCAAATTCCTTTAAATCTGCAATAAACGCATTAGAAGCATAGAACTGTGCAAGCATCCTTGATACAGCACGGCGTACGCGCCCTTCACTTTTGAACATCGAATCGCCTGGTTTGGTAGTTAAGGAGGGGGTGTGATATTTATGGATTTCCATTGCGTAGTCAGAGATCTTCCACTTCCGCCTCTGACTTTATGAACGAGCCGTTGTTAAGCTCCTCATAAGCCCTAATTATCTCTTCCCTCGTGTTCATCACTATTGGCCCGTACCAGGCTACCGGTTCATTAAGCGGCTGCCCTGTAAGAAGCAGGACTTCAGTGCCGTGCTCCGCCGAAGCGAATGAGAGCGAATCGCCCTTCCTGTCGTAGACTGCAGCCTCGCCAGCCTTGAGCCGAGAATCCTCCCCAGAGAGCACTGAACCTTTGAGGATGTATATTATGGCTGTCCTGCCAGATTCGACATTGTGATCAAACAGGCTGCCGTCATGCATCTTTATGTGGTAGTACTCGACAGGATTCGATAGGTCTGCAACTGGCCCTTCCACGCTTCCGAGCCTGCCGGCAATCAGCCTCACTTTCGAGCCGCCATGCAGCTCTATCTCAGGGGCGTTATTCTTGCCTATAGCCCTGTACTTCGGCTTCTGCATTTTCGATGCCATCGGCAGGTTTACCCAAAGCTGCAGGCCGCTGTTGCCCTCGGGCTCAACCTGCGGCATCTCCTCGTGGAATATGCCGCTTCCAGCAGTCATCCACTGGAGCTCGCCGCTCCCTATAGTGCCCGAGACGCCAGTGCTGTCCCTGTGCTTAACTTTCCCGTCGAGCACGTAAGTTACAGTCTCTATGCCCCTGTGCGGGTGCCAGGGAAAACCCTTCTCGTAGTCCTCCTTGAGCTCCGAGCCGAAGTTGTCAAGCAGAAGGAACGGGTCTGTCACATGCGCCGAGCCCTGTCCTCCGAAAACCCTGTGCAGCTTCACTCCTGCACCGTCATACGATTCCGAACCGCGAAAAACAGTCGTTATCTGCCTCCTTATGATTACACCGTTATTATTATGCAGCCAGGAATATTTAGGCGTTGTGCATCACTTTCCCTTGAGGAGCAGCTTGTAGAGCGCTCCGCTTGTTAGCTGGAAAATGCCGCCGATTGCGAGAGGCAGCGGAAGCGCATAGTCCATAAGGTATCCGCTCGCGCCGGAGCTCAACTGCGACGCCCTTGTTGCAATGCCCTGGAAGCTCGTCGCGGTGCCGTAGTCCTCGCCGTTTATGCCCTTTACTGTCATCGTTGACCTCGTCGGGCTGCCGGACCCGGCTATGAAAGCCCTTAGTATGTATATCGCGCCAGCAATCGGCAGGATGGGCGAGAACGCCATCGCGATCAGGAGCGCGCCGTTGAGCGATCTGGTCGATGCTGCTGTGTTGAGCACGCCGATGCGCTTTGCGACTCTGGACGATGCCTGCGCGCCGAACGCGGTTGTTATGTATGATATCCCGAATATGAGGCCTATCTCCAGCGGCGTGGCGTTGTACAGCAGCTTGAACCAAAGGGGCAGCAATGGTATCGCCAGCCCGACTCCTACCCCTCCAAGGGAATTGCCAACTATCACACGGAGTATGTATCTTGCGCTCTCCTTCTTCATGACGCGCGTGGTCTTCTTCGGCCTGCGCGCCTCTTCAAGCATTGCAAGCGACAGCACGGATACCGCCAGAAGCGCCGCAGCGAGCATGAAGAAATACCTGTATGCAAGGAGAGGTCCGACATACTCCGAGATAATGCTCACCCCTGCAAACATAAGGCTGCCTATTATCGAGAACGTAGCAGCAGTCTTTGTGAGCGTGGAGAACCTCTTCACTCTCTCCGATTCTTCAGGATATAGGCTCGCGATGAAGGCGCTCGATCCGGGGGAGAATGCGCCGCGCATGCCTCCGGCGCCGCTGCTTATCCCCGCTATTACCATGCCTGTCACTATCACTGGAAGGTTTGGCGATAGGGCTATCATAAAAGCGCCAGCAGTTGTAAACAGCTCCGATATTATGAGCTCGTACTTGTAGCCGCGGCGGTCCCCTACGGCTCCAAGCGCAAGAGTGAGGAAAAGCGCGAACACCATCGTGCCTCCGGCTACGAAGCCGATGTCAAGCAGGCTCACCTTCAACGCATTCAGGTAAAGCGAGAACGAGAGCGTCATGAATATTATGGCCGTGCTGCGCAGAGCCCTGGAGTATACCAGGAACCTGAAGTTGCTCTTTTCCGTGAACATAGGACCAGCTTTGCTGAAGATTGAGGTGCAGCGGCGCTTTATCAATAGACAGCAAACTGCTTAAATCTTTTCCATGCTTTATGTAATACAGCAGATTGTTATGGTATCTTACCATGGTTTCAAAAAGCGTTTTGACTGAACGCATAGGGATTAACGCGGAAAGGCACGCTGAGACTGATGCTTCCCGCGATACAGAAAGCGAGAGGCACAAATGGGCGCTTTTGCGTTCAGATGGGAGAACTTCAACAAAGGATACTGCATCTTCCACAGCAGTCGCAGGCATTTCGCTCGCAGGCGGCGCAGTGGCGCTTTCGGCAGGGGCTATTGTCGGAGGCACCGGAGGCTTGGTTGGAATTGCTTTTGGCGGCACTATGATGCTTTTGGGTCTTATAGCTGCAATACTGCCGCACAAAAACTGAAATTAGTTTTGAGGGCAAGGCTTCTTCATTCGGAATGTTAAAGCGGGAAAACATGAAAAAGTAGCTTTGGCAGGACTTCTGCGTCTGGGCGCGGGCAAAGCATACCTCTATAAATTAGAATGTTCACATATATACCAGATATAGAGTGATCGAATGAAGGGAAAAGTGAAGATGTTCAATTCCGCAAGAGGATTTGGATTCATTACAGGAGAAGACGGAAAGGACGTGTACGTACACGCGACTGCGATAGCGAACGGAGCCGAACTGGCAGTAGGTGACTCCGTAGAATACGAAGTTGAGGCTGGAGAGCGCGGGCCTAAGGCCAAGAACGTCAGGAAGATATAATCCTGAAAATTCTTTTTCTTATTTTTTTATGTTTTTAATGCTTCCAGCGCGAGCCTTGCTGCGCTAGCTCAAAGTTCCCTCCGTATTATCTCTTTTTCATCGGGTTTCTCCTTCCACCTGCCCACCTTGAAGAATGCGGTTGCTGCGCCGACAAGCAAGCCCACAGCCAACGCACCTCCTATTAGGTATTCAAGGAGCGGCTCGCCACGAGGCAGGTATGAAAGGAAAGAGTTGATTGGGTCTCCGAGCGTTGATGTAAACAGGTTCGATGTAAGGGATACGCCGCTCACCCCATTTGGGAAGCTGTATGTGCTTGCCATTAAAATTATGAACTGCGTGGATCCGTGGCCCATTGCCAGGGTAATGCCGTTTGAGGAGTTTAATTCAGTAGCTGCAGTCACGACTCCGTTGTGCACAGTAAGCAGCAGATCATTTGCAGCAGAGCCTGCTTGCTGATTTATTGGCACCTTGAAGACGCTTGTGAGCCCGTTCTTGCCTATTGATTCCATCGTAATGTTATTGGAGCCTACCTTCATGACCTCCAGCTTAATCCCATCAACGGAAAGCTCCTGCCCAACAGCAACATTGCCCAGGTCTTGGCCATCATTGATTGGAATCGTAAATGCGCCAGATGTCGCAGCGCCCTGCATTGCACTGATTATTGCGCTTGAGATTCCACCTGCGGCTGCGCCAGCAGTGCCTCCGATCCCAGCCCTTCTGAGTATCCTGCTCCTCAGGGTCTCCTTCTTGCCTCTGTACACTGTCTCCCTGATAAACACAATCTTCTGCTTTTCTCTCGCTTCTCTGGATTCGCTCCCAGAGCCATTGCCATCAGAAACATTTTCCTTTGAGTTCTCCATTTTGACACCGATATAGTTCATTGGGCCCTAAGCCCTAAGTTGTAATATAGCGGGTTTCCAGATATATATACTTTATTTATCGCACATGCTGTGCAACCGATTCTTCAAACACGGCACTTCGAAGACTACTAATATATATTGCTTGCAACAGTTATTTCTGAAGAATAGAAGGAGGCGGTGCTGATGCCGAATGCGGTAGAAGTAGAAAACGTATCCAAAAGGTTCAACACCTACGAGAACAAGGACACCGGGCTCTTCAGCTCATTCAGGCGTAAGAAGAAGGTGGTCCGTGCGCTTGACGGAGTCAGCTTCAGCATCAAGCATGGAGAGATTGTGGCATTGCTGGGAAGAAACGGAAGCGGAAAGTCGACAATGATAAAGACGATAACCGGGATACTGCACCCAGACGCAGGAAGAGTCAGGGTGCTCGGACTGGATCCTTGGAGAGACAGGCAGAAAATCACAATGGACATTGGCGTGGTTTTCGGCGCGACTCATCCCCAGCTTTACTGGAACCTGCCACCTGTAGACACTTTTGAGTACGTGCGCGATGTGTACGGCGTATCGCAGAAAGATTACAATGAGCGGCTGAAATTTTTCATAGGGCTTCTTGATATATCCAAAGTGTACAAGAAACAGACTCGGCAGCTTTCCCTAGGAGAAAGGATGAAGTGCGAAATGGTAGCTGCGCTTCTCCACTTCCCAAAATTTGTTGTAATGGACGAGCCCACGATAGGCGTCGACCTCCCTGCAAGAATCGGTATAAAGAGGGCGGTGCGCGAGCTCAGGAAGAGGTACGGAATGACGTTCCTTATAACCACACACGTAGTTGACGACATAAGCATGGCGGACAGGATAGTTATGCTCGAGAGGGGCAAAAAAATATTTGACGGGAAGCAGGAGAAGCTGAGAAACACCTTCAGAGAGTACATAATACTGGAAGTGAAGTTTGCAGACGGAGAATCAGGCAAGGGATTCAGGATGAAGGGCAGGGTGATAAGCTCCGAGCCCGGGCGCGTAAAGCTCGGAATACTCCCTTCGATGCTGAAGGATGAGTGGCTCAGGAAGCTGATAACGAGCGACAAAGTTGAGGACTACAGGATAAGCGAACCAGGGCTTAGCTCAATACTTGCAAGATTCTACAGCTCAAGGGATCGCAAGGGCAATGAGGCCGATGTCGATGCAGACGAATAAGCTCATCAAGTACAGGGCGCTCTTCAGGATATCCTTCAAGGACCTGCTCACTTGGGGCTGGGAGGCGGTGCTCTCAAGCTTAATGCTGATGCTCTACGCGGTTATAGCGATAATCGTCTGGATAGCCATTTATTCGTTTACCGGGGTAAAGTCGATAAACGGGGTTGGCCTCACTTCAACGATAATATACTTCGCAATAATAAGCGCTCTGATGCCGTTTCTCTCATGGTCAAACACGGTCGACAGGCTTTCTTCAGACATAAGGGACGGGGACATAGCTTCTTCGCTGATAAGACCGATGTCGTATTACTTCAAGATTTTCTTCGAGGGCGTCTCTGGCAGCGTATTCAACCTCGCAGTCAGCATAGCAGTTATAGCTCTGGTCATACACTTCGGAGGGCTAACGCCAAGCGTATACACCTACGCAATGTTCGCCTTCTACTTTATAATAGGGTTCCTAATGGCAGAGCTGCTGGGCTTCATAATAGGCTCTCTCGCAATATATCTGACGGACATATACGGCATAATGGTATCAATAAACTGGATGATAACGATAATAGGGGGAGGAATGATACCGCTGGTATTTTTCCCTGCGTTCATAGAAAAAGTGCTGCTCCTCACTCCGTTTCCGTTCCTTGCTTTCGTCCCGGCTGCAACACTTTCTGGAGTCATAAGTGTAGGAGAGTCGTTCGGCCTGGCTGCGATAGGCCTTGCATGGCTTGCTGCGCTTGCCATTATAGCCTACGTAATGTGGATTAAGCTAAAGACAAGGATAAACGCGGTGGGCATATGAGCGGCATTGAAGATCTTGCAAGGAACTTTGCGCTATACATCAACAGCCAAAAGTACGGCTTCAAGGAGTTTATGGTGTACAGGGCCCAGGCGATAAGCTGGATTTTGATACAGAGCTTAGGAGCTGTAAGCACGCTCATAATGGTCTCCGTTATATACAGCGTATCGTCCGGGGTTCCGGGATGGGGATATTTCCAGCTCCTCGCGCTGGGAGGCCTTGTGCAGCTCACGAGCGGAATGATATCATTCCTGATAAGCCCGAGAACCCTGGTCAGGATAATGCGAAACGGCGGCCTGGACCAGCTCCTTCTCAAACCTTATAATCCGGCGCTCATGATAATTGCAAGGAATGCAGGCATCAGGAGCCTTGGCGGGGCGGTGAGTGGAGCCTTGCTTCTCGCATACGCGCTGCACGGAGCAGGGGTCGGGCTCGGCGCAATGCTCATATTCATACCATCGTACCTGATAGGCCTGGTTGCCCTGGTTATGGGAGTTATGGTCCTGGCGCTGGTCTCGTATGTGCTTTTCAAGGATGCGAGCTACACCAACTGGTTGATGAACATAATGTTCGACGCTTCGGACTATCCCGCGACAATCTACGGCATAATAGGCTCTACGGCGCTGTCGATACTGCTTCCGGTAACGTTCGCGGTGTTCTTCCCTGCGGCGGCTGTGTTCGGCTACGTTAGCGCTTACGTAGTCCTCGGAGTCGTGCTTGTCTGCATAGCCATCGCTGTCATGTTTTACCTTTCGTCAGGCTATCTGCTAAGGAAGTACGAAAGCGGGGGAGGATAAGCGGCGAAGCTTACATGAACTGTGGACCGAGTTGCTTCAGCAGGTCCTGGTTCTCCTCAAAGTAGTCCCTTGCCCTCTTGAGCCTCTTCACCATGTAATCCGCAACGAAATTCTTGAGGTCAAGCGGATGCAGCTTCTTCGATGAGAACGCCTGGTCGAGCTCGCGCCTTGAATTGAAGGTAATGTTCCCGCCGAACTTGGCGTCGCGCTCTATTGTAAAGCTTCCCTCGTTTGGCAGTATGAACATTCCTGCAATTTCTATGATCGGATTGCCCGCAACTTCCCCTACTGGGCAGTATGCGTCCTTTATTATAGAGCGTATCTCCTCCTCTGATGCATTCACCTTTATGTAGCTGCCTGGTATCGATGAACTCATCTTCACGCCCGGGCCTTTCATCGAGGTTATCAATGGCATCATCATCTCTACGTTCTTCCTGTAGCCTATGGCAGGAAGGTATTCGCGCGCCATCACCATGATGTGGCGCTGGTCAAGCCCTCCGAGCTGCATGTCGACACCGAGGTACTGCTCGTCGAGCGCCTGCATTATCGGGTATATGAGCTCGCTCACTTTCGGATTCTTCATCCTGGTAACTTCAGATGCGGCATGCATCGCTCCAGATACTGTTATTGAAGTGGACATCCTGAATATGTCCATCTGGTAATCCTTGCCGAGCTGGTAGTCTGACCCTACGACGAACTTGGGCTTCTCATGCCAGTCCATCGCCATCTCTATTGCCTTTTTTGTATATTCGCGGCGTATCTCAAGATCCTCCCACTTGCACTTGAGGTCGTCGAGCGCCGCATGTATGTCTGCTAGCAGAACTATAGTGTCGAAGCCCGCCTTCTGGAGGTCGAGTATCTTCCCCATCGAGACCATGTGTCCAGTATGGAGCGGCCCTGTTATTGCCCTGCCCCAGTACATGGAAGGCCTCTTCTTCTCAGAAAGCAGCTTTGCAAGCTCATCCTTGGTGAGAAGCTCGGCAACATTCCTTGAGGCAAGCTCAAGCCTTTCATCAACGTCTGACATTTTCAAGCACCATTTCAAATCGTATAGCGTATTGCGTCCTTTTCTAACTATCTCCTTCAGAAGGATTGTAGCCCTCGCGGCGCTGCTGCGATACCGCTATCGATACCATTTCGCCGTCTATGTCCACCTCCTTGGAATTCTCAGCCCTGCCCTCCTTGACATACTGGGCGTTTACCGCCTTGGCTATCGCCACTGCATTTGAGGATATCGCCTCTCCAAGCTCGCCCTTTGCCTCGTACAGGACTGCTATCCTGTTTGACTTCTTCAGACCCATGCGCTTCCTCTCCATCTGTATCCTTCTTATGAACTCCTTGGATAGGGCCTCCATCATCAGGCCCTTGTCCATGTTCCTGTCGACCTGCGCCCTGCCGTACTTAAACGGTATGTACCCTGACTCATCGACTGCCTTGGCAACGGTGAAGTGCTCCGGCAGTATCTTGAAGCTGCCGTTCTGCGTATCTACTATGAAGTGACCCTCGAGCTCTATCTTTTTCATAACTTCTGACGGGTCGGATTTGCGTATCGCCTCTGCGACTGCCGAAGCATTTGCGCTGAAGTCGGGACCGAGCTTCCTGAACTCCGGCCTGAGCTCGGACTTCTCAGCTTTTAGCGTTGAGAGCTCAAGCGACTTCACGTTGGCGTAGTCGCAGATTATTCCCGAAAGCCTCTGCATGGAGTTGAACGCGCTTTCCGAAGAGGCTTCAATGCGAGCCTTTGCAAGCGGCCAGCGCAGCCTTACGCCTTCCTTCTCCCTAGAATTGAGCAGAGCAGTAGTGGCAGACATCGCTATCTCAAAATCCTCTTCAAGATGGCTGTCGATGAAGCCCTTCCTCTGCTTAGGCCAGCCTTCCATAAACACGCTGTCGCCGCTGGAGAACCTCTCCCCGTATATGCTCTCTGCGATGAAAGGAGTGAACGGCGCCATCATTATGACGAGGCGGCGAAGCACGTAGGCTATAGTCTTCGCGACCGCCTTCGAAGCTGCTGAACTGTCTGACATCCTTGGCTTGGCTAGCTTGAGGTACACCCTGCTGAAATCCCCGACAAAGAAGTCGACCATGCTATTTACAGCGTCGTGTGCGTCGTACTTGTCGAGCGATTCTGTTACCTTACCAACAATGGACTCAAGCCTGGACAGAATCCAGAGGCTCTCCTGCCCGAGCAGCTTTGCGTTGGGCAAGGATGCCTTGCGCGTATCTACCCCGACCATTGCGGAGTATTCTGCAAGCAGGTCCGATATGTTCTGCAGCGTTATGATGTTCTTAGTGGCAAGCCTTATTTCCGAATCCTTGAATATCAGGTCGAGCCATGGAGTGTGGCCAGTGCACCAGAGCCTGAACGCATCGGCTGAGTGCTCCTTTATTATCTCGCCCACAGGTCTGTAGTTGCCGAGGCTCTTGTGCATCTCCTTCCCGTCCTCGCCCAGCATCATGCCGTCTATCCCAAGGTTCTTTATTGGAGCCTTGCCGTATGCAAGCGTGCCGAGTTTTATCTGCCCTGAGAACCATCCCCTGAGCTGGTCGCTTCCTTCTACTATGTAGTCTACGGGGAAGAACTTTTCGAACTCCTCGTCCGTCAGGGCGGCGCGGAACGCGGAGCTTGAATCTATCCAGACGTCGAATACGTCCTTTATCCTTTGCATCTCCGAGCCGCACTTGCATGAGAGCTTTATCCTGTCTATGTGGGGCATGTGAAGGTCATGGAGCGATTCGGCTGCATGCCTGTCTGTTGACTTCTCGGCGAGTTCCTTCACGGAGCCCACAACCTCTATAGAGCCGCACTTGCTGCATTTCCAGACCGGCATTGGTATGCCCCAGTACCTCTGCCTCGAGACGCACCAGTCTGGAGAGCTTGAGAGGACTGCAGCCTGCCAGCCTGAAGCTTCCGGAGGATGCCAGGATATGCCGCTGTTCGCGCGCAGCACGCGCCTCTTCGCCTTCTCTATATTGAGGAACCACTGGTTCGTCTGTATGAATATGAGCGGCGTCGAGCATCTCCAGCAGTGGGGGTAGCTGTGGTTTATAACACCGGAATGCAAAAGCGCGCCGGCTGCCCTTAGATCTTCCAGTATCGCGTGCTCCGCCCCGTCAGGAACTGACATTCCAGCGTATGCGCCTGCCTCCTTCGTGTATGCCGCATCAAGCCCTACTATGTTCGGCACGGGAAGTTTGTAGCGCTTGCATACCTTGTAGTCCTCTATTCCGTGCGCGGGTGCCATGTGGACCAGCCCGGTACCGTCGTCCATTGAGACCATGTCCTCAGCCATCAAAACCCTGTGGTACCTGCGCATCTCCTTCTGTATCGGGACTAGATGCTCTATCGGGCTTGAGTATCTTATGCCGTTTAGTTCGCTGCCGTAGAACTCTTTCACCACCTCAAACTCCTTTCCGGTGACCTCCGAGACGTTTTCTAGCCTCTTCTTAGCCATTATGTAGTTCCTGTCTCCGGACCTGGCGAGGACGTACACTTCCGTTGGATTGGCTGCTATCGCCAGGTTCGCAGGTATAGTCCATGGAGTTGTCGTCCATATAAGCAGATATGTGCTGTTAGGAATGTCAAGTCCTGACTTCGACGCCTTCCTGTCGACCTCGAACGCGACGTATATCGATGGGCTGTCTATGTCCTTGTAAACCGTTTCCATTGTGCCCTGCGATATCGGTGTGCCGCAGTGCGGGCAGTATATTACTGTCTTGGTGTCGTTGTAAACGTAGCCCTTGTCGTATACCTTTTTGAATATGCCCCAGACCTGCTCCATGTAAACTTTGTCGTACGGCATGTAAGGCTTAGAAAAATCAAGCGATATGCCGAACCGCGCGAAGTCGCCGTCCATGCGCCCCTTGTATTCGTCGACGAAAGCCCTGCACCTCTCTACGAACTTCTCCACGCCTATCTTGTCCTCTATCTCAGACTTTGACTTTATGCCCAGTATCTTCTCGACCTTGTTCTCTATAGGAAGGCCATGGACGTCGTAGCCTGCCTTTGCAAGAACGTTGAAGCCGCGGAGGCGCTTGTAGCGCAGGAAAACGTCCTTTATCGTCTTGACCCACATCTGCCCGGGGTGCAGGTCGCCAGACGTATATGGCGGCCCGTCCAGGAAGTAGAACACTTTGCCCTTTGCGTTCTTGGCATCTATTCTGCCCTGTACGTCTTTCTCCTTCCACAGTGCGAGCACCCTTAGCTCATTTTCGCTGAAATTTATCATTATAATCGCCACAGACAAGTTGAAGCGGTAAATGAAACACATATAACCCATAAATAGATTTTGTATTACGGCGTTATGCAATGCAAAGCCGCACTGCGTATATGCTCCAGCAAGCAATAAATATCTGGAAATTATGAATACCTTAGGTGAGGTAGTGTTTAGGCAGGAAAAATATAGCACTTCCGTGAGGAAGCCTCCGGAGATAAAGCTGATTAACCAGGATGAAATAGATGAATCTGCGTCCAAGATGCTAGAGATAAGGAATGCGGTAGACACCGCCTTGGTAGAAGTACTCAGGAATGGAATGAACCAGGATCCGGTCAGGGCCAAGGAGAGGTACGAGAAGGCGGTTTATGCCCAGAGCGTAAAAGCAGTTAAGGAGGCATCAAAAGTGCTCCCGAAAGACGAGGGGTACAGGGATCTTGCAAAAAACGCTTTTTTTAGCAGGATAATGATGCGCATATCCTCTGTAGCTGCAAGAATCTCCATGATGCACGAATACGACTATGAGGACAAGATTAGGGACATTGAGTTCAGGGCAGAGTCGTCATTTTCAATAATGCACGTATTCATGGCAGATGCAATGGCAGCCCTGCCGTCCAGCCGCGTGATCCCTACAGGAAAGTTTTCCCTGCATGAATACCTTAGATCCCGGATGGAAAGCCGCTACAAGGAGGCTCTTCTCAAGCGTGGGCTCAGATATGGCGAGGTTGCCCTCGTCGATGAAGAGTGAAGCCAGCTTACTGAGAGCGGTATTCGGAGATTATCCTTTCGAGGGACCGCTGTATTACATTCATGTTTATCGTGTTGCTCAGCGCGAGGCGCATGTATGGGCCGTCCAGCCCGCTGAATTCTGCATCGGTTGATATGAAGGTTATTATCCCCTCGGCGAGAAATTTGCCGTACACATAATCGGCTTCGCGCATGTCGTTGAATTTTAGGAATACGAATCCGCCATGCGATTTGAATGCATAAATCCCAAGGCCTTTCGCAAACTTCTGGAAACGGTCGCGCCTTTTCTTTGCCTCGTATATTCTGCGTTGGTAATGCCGCCTGCTCTTTAATGCGGCTATTCCTGCGGCGCGCGCTACCCTATTGACGTTATATTCCTGGTTGTACTTTGAGAACATCTTTATTATGGAGGGATGTGCTATCATGTAACCCAGACGAAGACCGGCTATGCCAAACCCTTTTGAGAAAGTCCTTATTACTATGAGGTTCCTGTGCCTGTCAACTTCCTTTGCGACTGTCTGGCCTGAAAACTCATAGTAGGCCTCGTCAACGACCACCATCGCATCAGTGCCGTTTATTATGCGCATTATTTCTTTCTTTGGTACCAGGGTACCGGTGGGGTTGTTTGGATTGCATATCCAGACAAGAGTGGCCTGCTTGAGGTCGCTTTTCGTGTAGCATATCCTGTATTCTCCAGAATCAGAGAGGCAGTTGCGCTTCATTGTCCTGTACCCCCTGCTCTTTGCTATATATTCATACTCGCCGTAAGTTGGGGCCGGTATGAGGACGCGAGGGCCGAATTTCGTAGTTATAAGTGTTATTGCTTCGTCCCCTCCATTAGTGACGAGAACGTTTTCGCTGCGCACGCCGCAGTATGACGCTATTGCCTTGCATATTTCAGAATAGCCTTCGTACGGGTAGGAGTTTACCTTAGACACCGAGCGGTGTATGGCATCCATCACCTTGTAAGGAGGGAGGTAGCTTGCGCCGGAGTAGTCTACGCGTATAATACGGTGCTTTGCCATGCAGTAGTTTCCTGTGGGGATTTCCCCTTTTTTATTTAACGGATAAAACGCTTTAAAAGCTTTGCGTACGCGCCGAACTGCACATATGCCCTAAACAAGCCTGTATCCCCGCAACACTTTTAACGTTTGCCTGAGAAAGGTATACGCATTTCATGGAGATTAATAATACAGATTCCGGAGTTGGCTTGGCTGATGAAGGAGTTGCCAATGCTGTGGAGAATGCAGAAAGCGCGATTGGTGTCGTGGAAAAACCTGCAGAGCCTCGCGAAAACAAGAAAGCCAGAAGCGCAATACCGAATAGGGCGTATGTGGCAGTGGCAATTGCAGTAGTCGCAGTACTGGCGGTCGTCCTCATACTTTCCACAGGTGTTTTATCTCCTACTGTTGTAGCTGGCGACAACGTCAGCGTATACTATACAGGCTCGTTCACCAATGGAACTATATTCAGCTCTAATGTAGGGGGCTCTCCGGTAAGCTTCATAGCCGGGTCTACGCAGCTCATACCTGGATTCAGCGACGCAGTGATAGGGATGAAGGTTGGGCAGAACAAGACGGTCACGCTGCCTCCTAGCGAAGCATACGGACCAGTGAACGCTAGCCTCTTCATCAGCGTTCCTGTGTCACGGTTCAGTAATAACAGCAACCTGAGCGTTGGCAGAGTAGTTACGTCAGTGGTCAACGGCACCACCTTGGAAGGAATAATAGTAGGGAGCGATTCATCGAATGTGATAGTGGATCTGAATCCACCGCTAGCAGGCAAAACCTTGATCTTTTCGATAAAGGTTGTCAAGATAAACTAATCGATTGTTTACCCATCAAGGAGGCATACCTTTATGCCAAGCACACCGTTTGCTGTTTCCTCCTCGCTTGAATAGTACCTCCTCATCCTTTCTGCAAGAAATCCTGGCTCAGCTTTTGGATATCCGAGGCATGATGGGTCCACAATTCTTGTTATGTCTTCGAATGTCCTCGCCTTTAGGAGTCCTGTGACCTTTACGCTTACGCACTCATTCTTGTCAGGCAGCTTTGAGAAGATTATAACGTCGCCGAAGGATACTGCCTTGCGCTTCTCGTCAAAAAGCCTGAGCTCAAGCCGCTTTGAGCCGTTCTTCAGCATCTCGAACGGCTCTGCGGCAAGCGACATCGAATGTTTCATGATGTCGCCTATGCCTGAGCTGTTATCCTTGTGTGTGGAACCGACTGTACCGCTTCCCTAAGCCTTTTCTGCGCCAGCTCCATCTCCTTCCTCAATTCCCTGTTCCGCGACGCAAGGCCTGACAGCCTTTCCTCAATCGATAACGCCGCGTTTATTTCCCCGCGCTTTGATGCCATATCTACCCCCAAAATTATAGCGCCGATGATGATATTTAAGTCTTTTGCGGGCTACGTCACGGCAAAGACCCTGCTACAGCCAAAGATGGCGTCAGCGCGAAGCCCTGCTGTGCAGCCTTATTATCTCCCGGTAATCCTTCGGTTCGACTGTGCCGGCAAGCAGCCCTATGCGTCGCTCTATATGGGGTTTCAGCTCCT
>JAJZWO010000058.1 GCA_021846635.1 Microcaldota archaeon
CTCAAGCAGAATACCAATCAGAAGCTCCAGCAGTTACATGGCGCGTCGTAGGAACAGCTCCAGGAACAGCAGGCAATACAGCACTTACGCCTTTACAGCCTGTGCCTTCTTACGGAGCTTCTCCGCTCTCACTTGTTTCCCATACTCCTGCATTAGCTTCTGTGCAGTCTCAGGCGAGCCCATTAACGAGAGGTATGTTCCCTTCAGGACTACCTTCCAATATTTTAGCTTCTTATCTTCAGCCATACTTAAATACTGGTGCTCAAGATATTAATAACTTTCTCTCTGGAATACAAGGCGGCATAAATCAGTGGGCGAATACTCCATATCAGCCCACGAATCCACTTTCAGCTGCATACTGGGAGTATATGCTGGGGAATGACGCGTTAACATTAGAACATCCATTTAATAGCGTAGCATCTATCCCCAAAGATTTTGCAACAGCACAAGGTTTAGCAAATGAAGCAGTCCAGAAAGGTTATGCCCCATGGTATTTCCCAGATGTCACATTAGGTATGGAAGCAGCTCCTTTGGCAATATCTGGAGTTGGCGGAGCAGGTCTTGCATCTGCTGCAACAGGTGGAACTGTCGCTACAGGTTTAGGTCAAGCAGCCGCATTAACAGGTATAGGCTCAGCCGCAAACTACGGAATAAACGGATTGTTAAGAGGACAATGGACAGGCCCGCAAGCAGTGCAGAATGCAGAGGTAGGTGCATTGACGGCAGCAATATTATCACCTCTCGCTGCGAGCCCAGCAATAAAAACATTCCTCGCTTCAAAAGGAATAACAGGATTAGCTGGACAGATACTTAACAACATCCCTGTATTCGGCTCATGGTCTGCGCTCAACGCAGGGTTAAGCTCTGAGGCCCAAGGAAAGGTGCCTACTCCTGCCTACCTCGGCGAGAACTTCGGCTTGGGTGCATTGGTAGGCGCAGCACTCCCAGCATTAGGAAGCGGGTTATCAACAGCATTTCCAAGCATTACAAAATTATTTACACCAACCCTCGCAGCTCCGACAGAATATGAGACTGTCCTTGGCGTAAATCCTGAAGCGGAGAGCGTAGGCGTAACATTTAATCCAGAGGTTAGCGAAGCGACAGCAGGCGCAGAGAACGGTCCCAATGCACAGCTATTGAAGGGCAGCTCATACACTCAGGTAACACAGAGGGTATATCCGAACCTTATAAGCAAATTGCTCGGCAGGACTGCAACATACCAATACCTAATACCTAACCTTCCAGAGGATTTGATACAGGCAGGCAGTGAAGGCATAGGGACAACTGAAGCATTGTCAGCTCCCTTATATGTAAGAGGTCCTGACGGAGTATGGAACTATGTTACAGACATAAAGATAGACCCTCAAGTCGCAATATCAAAGTTTTCGGATGCTCTCAAGGCAAACTATAATATAGCAAACCCAGAAGAGGCAAGCACAGAGACGCTTCCAGAAATATACAGAGCAATGCAAGAAGCAGCAGAAGGTGATGGCATACCTTTTGAAGGCAAGATATATTCGCTTGATGATTTCATAAAGGCAGTCCAAGGAAAAGCATTTGAGGAGAGCAACCTTCCAGCTATAATAGGCAAGGATGGAGAGCCACTAACTCCTAAAGAGGTAACACAGCTTATATTTGACCTAAAAGCGAAGCCGCCAACAGATTTCATAGGCACGATGTGGCAGGGCATAGTGGATAAAAACCCTGCAATCATTTCAGAGGGAACAATATATTCCCAGCCTTCACTATTCCAGAGGCTGCTCGGCAATACGCAGCAGAACCCACAGGCAACATTCAGAATACTTACATTATATCTTCAAAGGGCAGCAGCAGAGGACAGCGACATTCCTGCAGATGAAGCAGACACAGTCGCACAGGATGCAGCACTAAAGCTCACGAACAACATGATAGCGTTGCAGAAAGCAGTAAACGCCTATCTCACTTCTGGAGCAGCTCCTAATATGCTTACAGCAGGAAGCGCAATGCCTCTCCTTACAGCTGGAATGAACGAGCTTGAAGCAAGGCTATTCTCAGATTTAGTCTCCCAGGGCTTTCTGGATCCACAAGGCAGCAAGGCAAGCAATCCAAGCCCCGCACCGACTTCAGGCGGAACACAGGCAGGAAATGAAGGCTATATCTACATACATAACCCGGACGGAACCGTAACAATACAAAAGGTAATACAGAACCCAAAGGAGGAGCAGGGCGAAAAAGAGCTTACGAAGGAGGAGCAGCAGGAAGCAGAAAAGGAAGAGAATAAGCAAATGCAGAATGAAGAAGAAGGCGAAGAGCAGCAGACACAAATAACAGAGCCTGGCACAGAAGAAGGCGTTCAAGTAACGGAGCCCGGGGTAGAAAAAGGTACCCAAGTTACGGAGCCTGGAACATCTGAAGTCCAGATTACAGAGCCAGGACAGGAAGGCAAGGAGGGCACAGGGCTAATAGACTTAGAGGGGCAGAAGGAAGGCACCAAAGGTGAAAACAAAGCTGCTACCACAGACCAGGGAGCCGAAGCGCAGGAAGGCTCAACCGCAGAGAAAGAGATGCAGGGGCAGCCTATAAGAGTAATAAGCAAAACAATCGCAGCACAGAAAACTATCCCAGCGGAAATAGAAAAGGAAGCAGAGCAAACAGCTACTACAACAACGCCTCCTCCGCCTCCGCCAATAGGGCAGAAGTTCAAGGCAGTAGAGCCCATAGTTCCAAAGCCTAATATGTTTACAGCAGAATACAATATAAAGAACCCACAGACACCAGCTTACACCTCAGTCTACAATCCTTCATTATACACAATCCTATTCCCGAACTCCAACGCAGAGGCAGAAGCGAACTATAATCCATTATTCCCAGCACTATCACAGAGGCCGTTCCAGAACCCAGTGACAATGAACCCTACTACTACAACAACAAGCTCAACAACAGCCCCAGAAACAACCACAACCACAACCTCAACCCCGGAAGCGACAACTACGACACCACAATACGCACCTACAAGCTCATACGACTACATAAGCCCACAGGCATTGATGAGCATAGGGAACGCATTGCCATCCCATGGCACACCTCAGGAACAGCAGGCAATAAACAACGTAAACACTGCTTTGCAGAGCGACCAGCTCAAGCAGGGAATATCCAACTACTTCAGCGCAAGATACCCGCAGATGGGCTTCACATATCCAACAAGCGTAGCAAAGCCAACGGTAGAGCAATACTTCAATTCCAACCCTACATACGGAACGCAGTTCATGAACACCGCAATGCCAACACTGAGGGAAAGGCTTATGGCTAATCCTTCGCTCCTTCCATCAACAGGATTGACAGGAACTACAGAATTGGCAGGAACAACAGGATTGTCTTCATTAGGCACTGCAGGCTCAACCACATTGGCAAGACCTTCAGAGGCAACGCTCATAAACAACTACCTTAACTCTTTGAGGCCAGCCAACGCATTCTCAATGCTATACGGAAACGCAGGATTGAGCCAGCCAATATCAGACTATATGCAGCAGTTGGGACCGCAGAATGTAATGAACGCCTTGATGAATGCAAACAGGGGCTATTCTACTGCAGAGATAAACGGGCTGCTTAACAATCCAAACTACTTCACAAGCTTGATGAGCAACCCTGCATTTGCGAATATGTACGTTCCAGGATTGAGCAACGGCTACTTCGGCAATCCGAACCTCAACCCGCAGGGAAACCTTCAAGAGATGGCGTCGCAGCTCTACAACAACGGATACATAATGACACCGCAGAACACCCCAGCCTGGTACGCAGAGGAACTGGCGCAGATAGGCGCGATAACCCCAGAAGAGGCAAACTACCTCCTGTCAGGCACAGAAGGAGAGCCGATACCAGGATACATAGGTCCAGTGCAGCTTAGCGAGCCAGAGGCTGAGATAAAGAAGAAGAAGGCAGTAGGTTTAAAAGTTTAAGGTGAATTGATGTCATTCTCAGGAATTGCGAGAGATTTGCTTATACCTGCGCTAATCTTATTCGCAGTGTTTGCGGTGCTGATTGTTTTTACAGATTTAAGCCAATCCGTTCAGCATGTATTCGTTCAAGCAGGCATAACACCCAAGGGCAGCGTTGTATATAATCAAACTGAAACGTTAGTCCATACTTACAGGGTTTTTAATTACGCGCTACCGCTGCTCTTTACAGGGATGTTAACAGCTGCAATCA
>JAJZWO010000059.1 GCA_021846635.1 Microcaldota archaeon
GCGCCATTCGGGCTGTCTGGCTACAAGCTCAAGATAAAGGGCGGCAGCGACAGCAGCGGCTTCCCGCTTGACAGGAGCATACAGGGCAGCCAGAAGCTGCACGTCATGAGGAAGGTCGCAACATCCGGGAAGAGGAAGGGCGAGTACAAGCGCATGATGATACGCGGCGGGATGATAAGCCCTGACACGATACAGGTAAGCGCAGTAATAACGGAATACGGCTCTACCCCGATAGAGACGCTCATGCCAAAGAAGGAGAAGAAGGCTTCGGAAGAGAAGAAGGAGTAAATCCGGTGTGAAAATTGAACGATACAAGGCAGA
The DNA here is from genome assembly GCA_021846635.1 of Microcaldota archaeon. Classification (GTDB taxonomy): domain Archaea; phylum Micrarchaeota; class Micrarchaeia; order Micrarchaeales; family Micrarchaeaceae; genus JAJZYW01. The sequence continues at coordinate 322 of JAJZWO010000059.1, forward strand.
GCGTGCTCAACATAGAGACGCTGGGCCACATAGACCACGGCAAGACCTCGCTCACCAGGGCGATAACCAACGTCTGGACCGACAGGCACAGCGAGAGCATAAAGAGGAACATGACGATAAAGCTGGGCTACGCAGACGCGGTGATAAAGGAGTGCCAGGACTGCCCAGAGCCCCAGCGCTATACTACCGGCGACAAATGCCAGTCATGCGGCGGAAAGGTCACGCCGCTGTTCAGGATATCGATGCTCGACGCTCCGGGCCACGAGACGCTCATGGCAACAGCAATAGCCGGGTCGAGCGTCATAGACGCTGTGCTTTTCGTCATAGCGGCTAACGAGCCCTGCCCAATGCAGCAGACCAAGGAGCATCTCATGGTGATAAACCTCATAGGCGTCAAGAACGTCATAGTCGTGCAGACCAAGATAGACCTGGTTACGCCGGAAAGGGCAAGGCAGAGCCGCGAGGAAATCAGAACGTTCCTCAAGGGCAGCACGATAGAGGGCGCTCCTATAGTCCCTGTGATGACAAACAAGGGTGTCAACATAGATGTCTTGCTCTCCATGCTTGTCAAAATGGAGAAGCCGAAGCGCGACACGTCTTCTGATCCGCTCATGTACGTGGTCAGGTCTTTCGACGTTAACAAGCCTGGCATAAACGCCTCTGAGATAAAGGGAGGCGTGCTCGGCGGCGCGATAATAAAGGGAACATTCAAGAAGGGCGAGCATGTCGAAATACGCCCGGGCATAGAGCAGCAGTCACAGAAGGCAAAGCGCGATTCCTACAAGCCCATACTTACGCCAATAGTGGGCCTCAACAACGGCTCCGAGGAGCTTGACGAGGCGAAGCCCGGCGGCCTGATAGGCGTATCGACCGAGATAGACCCGAGCTTCACAAAGGCTGACGGCTTGGTAGGGCATGTGGTGGGCCGTCCCGGGAAGATGCCGCCTACGCAGTCCAGCATAACGTTCAAGTACCACAGGCTCAAGAGGCCTGACCTGGAGGAGCCTCCGTTCAAGGAGAACGAGGCGGTCATACTGGGAATCGGAACTTCAACGCTTGTAGGATTCGTAAGGGGTTCCAAGAAGGACAATATCGCGGTAGACCTGAGGAGGCCTGTGTGCGCAGAGGCGGGCACTAAAATAGCAATGCTGAGGAACCTCGGCCAGCGCTGGAGGCTCACGGGCTACGGAATATTCGGCTCCTAAACAGGCCAGAGCCATCTAAATGTCAAACGCTCCTGTGGACTATCATCTCAGCGAGCTGCCTCATCCTCATCTTGGATTCAGAATCAGGGAGAATGCTCTCAACTTCCTTCCAGGCCTTTGATATTATCTCGTATTTGGTCCTGTCCGCGAACTCTATGGCTCCTGAGCTTTCGAGTATGTTTATCGCCTCGTCTATGAGCTTCTTGTCCTTCGTGTGCATCTTAAGGATCTCAAGAAGCCTATTCGAGTCCTTCTTCGGCGCGTTGTTCATCGCGTATATCGCCATAAGCGTCATCTTGCCCTCGGTTATGTCGTCCCCAACTCCGCCCTTGTTGTCGGAGAGCTTGTTTTTCCTGAGGTTCAGTATGTCATCCTCTATCTGGAATGCAACTCCAAGAGATCCGCCGAAGAGACCCATCTTCTCCACGTCCTCGCGCTTGGCTCCTGCAAGTATCGCGCCTAGCTTCATAGAAAAGGATGTCAGAGCTCCGGTCTTGCCGTAGCACATCTGCATGTAGTTCTCGACCTTTATGCTGCTGGCGTCCTCGACCAGATTGTTGTGCCATGCAAGGTCAGATCCCTGTCCAAGCCCCAGTCCTCTCATGGTCCTCATAAGCTCGCTTACTATTGCGTACTTTGTGGGTATGTCAATCCTCCTGCTGTCTATCACAGCGCCCAGCGGGAAGAAGAACAGGAAGTCTCCCACATTTAGCGCTATGTCCTCCCCGAACTTCTTGTGGACCGCTAGCGATCCCCTCCTGAAATCGGTCTTGTCCTCCATGTCGTCGTGTATGAGCGTGCCTGTGTGAACTATCTCAGGCACTATAGCAAACTCCACAAAGTCATCCCCCTTCTTGCCGAACGCCTCTATCGTAAGGAGTGTCATTATCGGCCTGAGCCTTTTGCCTCCCATGTTGAGAAGGTAGATTATGGGCTCCATTATCGACTTGTCTATAGACTCCTCGTGGAACTTGAAGCCGCTGTTTCCCAGGAGGCTTTTTATGTACCTGTCCGATGTCTTCTCAGTCAGGTACTTGCGTATCTCATCGTCTATTTCCTTGGTCTTCGACTTGATGTAATCCTGTATGTCAGCCAAGCCGGTCTCGACCTGTACCTCCTTGTCCCCCTTGCTACTCCTTTCTTTTTGTGACATAACCTATCGACTCCCTTGCAATGCTTTTTACCTTGGATTCCGGTATATCGGATTCCAGCTTCTCAAACTTTTCGGAAGATTCCCTGACCAGATTCTCCGCCCTATCCTCCGCCTCCCTCACTGCGCCAACCTCATTGAACAGGTCAAGCACCCACTTCACCTCCTCGTCGGTCTTGTCCTTCCTATCCTTTGCGTAGATTGACCTGAGCCTTTCCAGCTGTGAGGACGAACTATTGCGCACTGCGTTGAGCAGTATCACCGTCTTGACCCCGTCCCTTACGTCGGTGCCTATCCCCTTGCCGAGCTTTTCCTCGGTAGAGATGCAGTCCAGTATGTCGTCCTTTATCTGGAAGGCGTTGCCCACCGGTATTCCGTACTCCTTTATGCCCTCAAGCTTCTCCTCAGAGGCGCCTGCTATTATGGCTCCGCATTGCATTGGTCCGTACACGGAGTAGTAGGCGCTCTTCGCGTGTATTGAATTGAAATAGTCCTCCTCCGTGAATTTGGTTATGTCCTTAATCTCTGAGGTCAGCCTGACGTCGAAGTACTGGCCTATGTGTGTCACCCTCATTATATCATAAAACTTGTCGAAGTACCTCGCGCCGCGATCCCCTCCTATGGTATCGTTGGCGTCCTTTGCGATCCTCCACGATATCATGTGGACCATGTCGCCAGCCAGTATCGCATATTCAGGACCGTAGAGCACGTGCGCAGCAGCCTTGCCCCTCCTTATGCCATTCCCGTCCATCCAGTCGTCGTGCATCAGGTAGTAATCCTCGGTGCACTGCTGCGCAGCTGCAGGAAGTATGCTCTCCTCGGTCTTGCCTCCATAGAGCATGTTCCAGAGTATGAGGTAGCTTGGCCTCCTGTACTGGCCTATCCTGTCTGTGTAGGAGTTAACCATCTCGCCAAACCTGCTAGCCTCGCTGCCAGGCATATAGCTTTTGAGCGTCTTGTACACGACAGGCTTGTAGAAAGCTATGAGCTCCTTGAAGCCCTGAACGCTGTTGATGTCGATTTTTGGCGTCTCCATATAACCATCATAAATACCTTATCTCCTCCTCAGTTAATATTTAATTGGGCAGGGCGCATTAGACATATGACGAAGCAGTCCAATGCCCCAATGCACCTCAATTCAGATTACAGCGGCGCGCCGTAGCCCCCCTTCTGTTCTAGACGGCATTTGACTAAGCGGCGTTATAGCCTTGCACACTCACTGCGCTTGCACCGGCACGTTTCATCCGCACCCGCGCGCTCGTCGCGTCATTGCTTTAATGCGCGGCAGCGGTATCGTTTCTGCTCCGGCTCTGGCGATTAGGCCTTTCGCGCTCTGTGTGGGGAGAGCTTCCTCCGTGTCTTTGCGCGGTCAGCCGTCCGCGCGCCGCCGTAGATACGCTTCGCCATGCAAGATTATTAATCCTTGCCATGGATAAGATTAGCGGTTACATGGTAGTCGGTGCGTTCAATAC
>JAJZWO010000060.1 GCA_021846635.1 Microcaldota archaeon
CAAAAAAGGCAGGGCTGGTGGAGGTTGGAAACAGTGATACAACCAGGATTAGTCGAGGGTAGAATGACATCGAAGTCGTTCATATAATTTGCCATGTCCACCAAACCCCTGCTTGATTGATAATATGGAAAGTGTTTTATTTAAATACTAAGACATGCTTAGGGAAGCATTCCCGATAATTTAATGTGATACCCCTAAGGTTTACATGAATACTACTATAAATTAAATGAAAAAACCTATATTTTCATGTTTTAAATTGTTAGAAAACATGTGGCAACCATTTTATATCTGTTATGCTATATAAAATTGATGCACAGGAGGAGGAGCAGCATACTCGCCAAGGGCAAATACCCTGAAAAAGTGAGGGAGAGGTTTGCCAAGCTGCGCGCGGAGCTTCCTTTTTCAATAACGCTTCTATTCTCAAGAGGCCATTACTACGTCGTCAGGCAGGAATATTCAAGGGATGAGAAAGGTAGGGTAAGGCGCATAAAGCCAGAATACTTGGGGAGCATAACAGACGACGGAATATTCACTTTCAGGAAAACAGGCACCGAGAGCGAACTTGAGGTCGCAAAGGCCATACTCAAGGAACACGGTGAAAAGATTCTTGCCAGAGAGCAAGCTGTTGAGGAGGCTAACGGAGAAAGGGTAGAGACGTCTATAATAGAGAACGACGTGCTCACAAACCTGACAATGAATGCGAGGATGCCAATCGAGATGCTTGCAGAGAGCGTAGGCATCCCGCCAAGGAGGGCTGCATACCTGAAGGCATCGTTAGAGAAGAACCTTGACATATCGTACATACCGGACGTAAGGCTGACAAAGATAGGTTTCCTTGAATTCATAATATTCGTCAAGTTTACGGGAGGTATCCCTGATCCTAGCATGGTGAAGGAAGACTTGAGGGGCATAGGCGAAATTCAGCTTGCAGCTTTCACGAGCGGCGCATACGACATGCTGCTCTTCATCATAGCTGAGAGCAACGAGAACCTAGCAGAAGTTGTCAGAAAGATAAAGGGAGTTTCGTCGCTCTCATCAATAAGCAGCCTGTGGGACATATCCTATTTCTACAAGACAAAGAGCTTCGTTCCACTCAGAGAGGAAGCAATGCAGATAATATCCGGAAAGGTGTGGCGCAGGACAAAGGAGAAGCCAAGGCCAGGCTATACAGATTTGCTGGAAAGCGAGTTCAAGCTGATAAAAGGACTAGTAAATAATGGGGCGGCAAAATTCTCTTCGATTGAAACCGAGGAGGGAATAGTTAGAGGAGGCGCGAGACACGCATACGACAGGCTTATGCAAAGAGAGATACTCCCAAGGGTTACGATAAGTATCGACGGCATAGGAGTGAAATCGAACGGAATAATCATAATGAGGATAACAAACGAGAAGCTCTTCCAGGAATCGAGGAAGAGGCTACTTGAGTTCATAATGGAGGAGAAGAAAAACTACATAATAAACAGGTTCTCGCTTGTTGGAGACACGAGCAATCCTGAAGGAGTCATATTCTTCATACCAATAATAGAAGGCAACGAGCTGGAAGAGACAGCGTCAGACATGGCAGCATGGATCAACGGAATAGACATCCAGAAGCTCGTCACAACATCAATAATACTAGGAAGGATCGCATACCGCAGAATCGACCCGCAATACACTGGTCAGTATCTTTATTTAGTTTCAGATTACGGCATGAAGTCAGAATCGCCACGTATCTACGATGAAGAAACGTTCTACAAACTAAGGAAATTCAAGAATAAAGTACACACTGAAGAATACGATTAACAATAATAGAGAAAAAGAAAAACTCTTTATGCTCCAGTTCCTCCGCTTGCTCCTCCTCCCATCATATTTTCACCTATCTAATTACTGAGATTCAATCACAGTATGGGTTTATAAGCGTTTCCTAGCTCTCCTATGAAGCAAAAGAAACGGGTTTTACTATACACGAGCAACCCGGAAGGAGGTATATTCTTTATACCAATAATAGAAGGCAACGAGCTGGAAGAGACTGCGTCAGACCTGGCAGCATGGATCAAAGGAATAGACATCCAGAAGCTCTCCACCACATCAATAATCCTGGGAAAGATCCCATACCGTAGGATAGACCCATTAACCTCAAACCAAAACATGCGTCTAATTTCAGAATACAAGATAAAATCCGAGTCACCAAGAGTCTACGACGAAGAAACGTTCTACAAACTAAGGAAATTCAAGAATAAAGTACACGCTGAAGAATACGATTAACAATAATGGAGAAAAAGAAAAACTCCTTACGCTCCTCCTGCTCCGCCAGTTGCTGTTCCTCCCATCATATTTTCACCTATCTAATTACTGAGATTCAATCACAGTATGGGTTTATAAGCATTTCTGCACGCTCCTATGAAGCAAAGGATACGCATTTCCAGATTCAAATACTGCTTAGGAGAACCGTTCTACAAATTAAGAAAATACGATTAACAATATAGAGAAAAAGAAAAACTCCTTACGCTCCTCCTGCTCCGCCGCTTGCTGTTCCTCCCATCATATTTTCACCTATAAATCTACTGAATACTTATCACATTATGGGTTTATAATCCTTGCAGTGCGGAGCTATGCATTTCTGTAAATGCACCTTCCTCGCATGCGATTGCTCGATTGAAATAAAGCGGGGAAAGTAATATAATTTATGCAACACAATCTACAGCATGGATTCGGGAGAGGAGAGGTACCGATTCGGAGGAAAGGTGCCGATAGTAAGGGAGAGCAGGCTCAGAAACAAGATCATACCTTCGCTCTTCGCCGCTGTCACAATAGCAATCCTAGTATTTCTTATGAAGTACGTAAGGTTCGACGTGCTGTACGGCGCCGGCTCCTCAATAGTAATATATTCATCGTTTGCTGCTAGCGCATTCATACTTTTTGTCACTCCCTACGCAAGGGCGGCAAAGGTGCACAGGTTCGTTGGAGCTTACCTCCTGGCTGCGTTGATAGGCGTGGCGGGATACTACCTGACAGATTATTTGGGTCTGTACCTGACGATGGCTATAGTGGTATTCGCGATGGCTCTCGCAATGATAGAATCTAGGGTCCAGCATCCTCCAGCCATGGGGATTGCATTCGCTTTCGTCCTGTTCCATACGGGCTATGTGGGCGTGCTTGTGGTGCTTTTGGGAGTAGTAATAATACTCGGCATGCGCATGGTGCTGGAAGGCTTCGTATACGAGCTTGAGCAGGATGCCAAAAAGGCAATAAAAAAGGAGAGGGAAAGATCGCATGCTAAGGCTTTCAAAAGGAAGAAGGGTCGCAGGAGCCATAAAGGCTAGCCCGGAGGACTTCGTAGTAAACGAGATAACGCAGAACGGCACTGTCCTGTCCCAGAAGGAACACTCCTTTGAGGAGCTGGGCCTCAAGGGCGGCAGCGGCGGCTTCGCAGTGTTCGTCATGCGCAAGCGCAACTGGAACACAATACAGGCATTGAAGGAGGCAGCCAGGTCTTGCGGCAGGGGCGCAGGCTCGATAGGCTTTGCAGGAACGAAGGACCGCGCAGCAGTAACTACGCAGCTCTGCAGCATATTCGGCGCGCAGCCAGAGCGCGTTGCAGCCTTGCACATCAAGGACATAGAGATACTCGGCGCATGGAAGTCATCAAGCGGCGTTCGCCTGGGCGAGCTCCTTGGAAACAGGTTCGAGATAAGCATAAGGGCGGCAGAGCCCGACGCGGCTGGGCTTGCATCTGCGCTCAACGGCGAGCTGGGCGGGCTCTTCCCGAACTACTACGGGGAGCAGCGCTTCGGCAGCAGGAACTCAAACGTGCAGATAGGCCTTCACATGCTGAAGGGAGAGCTGGAGGATGCTGCAATGCTCTTTCTCGCATCTGCCGAGAACGAGGAGCTGGAAGAGTCGATCTCTGCGCGGAGAAGGCTCGCAGAGGAAGGCAACTTTGCCAAGGCGCTGGAGTACTTCCCGAGATACCTCAAGTACGAGCGGACAATGCTCGCCTCGCTCTCCACCGCGCCTACCGACTTCGCCAAGGCGTTCCGCTCGCTTCCAAGGCAGCTGCTTCTCATGTTCGTCCACTC
>JAJZWO010000061.1 GCA_021846635.1 Microcaldota archaeon
TGACCTCAATCCACGCCGGTGGCAAATTTGAAAACAAGGCGTACAAAGTATCCGGCGGTCTTCATGGCGTTGGCCTAACCGTGGTTAACTCGCTTTCGGAATATACAACTGTTACGGTAAAGCGCGATGGAAAGATATACCGCCAGGAGTTCAGCCGCGGCGTTCCAGTTTCAAAGCTTGAGCAAATAGGGGAATACAGCGATGGAACTTCGGGCACCACAATAAAATTCAAACCCGACCGCGAGATATTCAACGCGCTTAATTTTGACACTATAGAGCTTGAGGAGCGGGTCAGGGATTTGTCATACCTAAACAAAGGCGTTACGATAACTCTTGTAGACAAGCGCGGCGAGCAGCCCAAGGAAAAGAAATACTCGTCGCAAAACGGCATAATGGATTTTCTTGCATACATAACAGATCACAAGGAGAGCGTATCCAACCCCATATCGATATCGAAATCCGAAGGAAGCACCGAAGTCAACGCTACCTTCCAGTATGTGAACGCATACAATGAGAATCTCGTTTCGTTCGTAAACAAGATAAAGACCCCAGAGGGCGGAACCCACCTAACCGGTTTCAGGACCGCAATAACAAGGGCAATAACTAACTATATACAGAGGAACCCGAAGAAACAGAAGGAGAACATACCACTCGAAGGCGAAGACACACGAGAGGGCCTTTATGGAATAATATCAATAATGCTCCAGAATCCAGAATTTGAGGGCCAGACAAAGGAGAAGCTTGGCAATTCGGCTATCAAGAGCATTGTTGACAGTATAGTATACTCCGAGTTTACAAGGTTTCTTGAGGAGAATCCACAGGAAGCCGGGAGAATACTCGAAAAGGTTTATGGTGCTGCAAGGGCTCGCGAATCTGCAAAACGGGCTAGGGAGCTGTCAAGGAAGAAGGGCATATTCGATGGGCCTCTGCTATCAGGAAAGCTTGCGGACTGCACAGAAAGCGATCCGGAGAAGACAGAGATATTCATAGTTGAAGGGGACAGCGCCGCGGGCTCAAGCAAGCAGGGCAGGGACAGGTTTTATCAGGCGATACTGCCGCTTAGGGGAAAGGTTCTCAACGTAGAAAAGGCGACTGACGAGAAGATATTCTCAAACAAGGAACTCCATATGATGGTTGCCGCGTTCGGCACAGGCATAAGGGAGACGTTCGACCCAAACAAGCTAAGGTACAACAAAATAATACTGCTTACCGATGCGGATGTTGACGGCAGCCACATAAGGACGCTGCTGATGACATTCCTTTACAGGTATATGCGCCCTCTCATAGAGCGCGGCAATCTTTACATAGCGCAGCCGCCGCTTTACAAGATCTCCAAGGGCAAGCACGTAAAGTACGCATACTCAGACACGGAGCTTGATGCCGCGCTGAAGGAGGTTGGCGAAGCCGCATCGGTGCAGAGGTACAAGGGTCTCGGAGAGATGAACCCCGAGCAATTATGGGAAACCACGATGGATCCTAAATCAAGGGTCCTGAAAAAGGTCTCGATAAGGGACGCAGAGAAGGCAGATGCAATATTTGCAACGCTAATGGGTGCAGATGTCTCAGAGCGGCGGAAGTTCCTGGAAGAGCATTCTACTGAAGTTTCATTCCTTGACGTATAGGTGCTTCTATGGGCGAAACGATAGATACGAGCATAGAGAAGGAGATGCAGACCAGCTACATAGACTACGCCATGAGCGTAATAGTCGGCAGGGCTCTTCCCGATGCAAGGGACGGTCTCAAGCCAGCGCAAAGGCGCATACTGTACGCCATGTACCGGCTAGGCAACCTCCATAGCAACGCTACGAAGAAGAGCGCAAGGATAGTCGGCGAGGTTATAGGTAAATATCACCCCCACGGCGACGTAGCAGTATACGAGACCATGGTTAGGATGGCTCAAGACTTCACGCTCAACCATACCTTGGTAGAAGGACAAGGCAACATGGGGTCTATAGACGGCGACCCTCCTGCAGCGCAGAGATACACAGAGGTAAGGCTAGCAAAACTTGCAGAGGAGATGCTACAGGACCTGGACAAGGAAGCTGTGCGCTTCATACCAAATTTTGACAATACGGAAGAGGAGCCAGTCGTACTTCCAAGCAAGTTTCCTAACGCGCTGGTGAATGGGTCTTCAGGCATAGCGGTTGGCGTCGCTACAAACATACTGCCACATAATCTTTCTGAGATATGCGATGCGGTTTCCGCATACGTTGACAACCCGGAGATAAAGATAGAGGAGCTCCTCAGAATAATAAAAGGACCAGATTTCCCTACTGGCGGAAAGGCTTTCTACGGCAAATCGCTTTACGATTCGTACATGTCCGGCAGAGGGTCCGTCATACTTAGGGGAAAAATCGACTTTGAGCCAGGCAAAAGCAGGGACAGCCTGATAATAACAGAGATACCATATACAGTAAACAAGGCTTCCCTTACCGAATCAATAGCGATGCTGGCAAGGGACAAGAAGATCAACGGAATAATGGATATACGCGACGAAAGCGGCAGGGAAGGAATGCGCGTTGTGATAGAGATAAAGAAGGACATCAATTCAGAGTACGTTATAAACTCCCTGTACAAGCACACCCAGATGCAGGTTACCCTTCCCGCAATAAACATAGCGGTGATAGGAAACAGGCTCCTAACGCTGAACATAAGGAATTTCATAAAGATATTCGTTGAGCACAGGTTCGAAGTAATAACCAACCGGACAAAGTATGATCTCAAAGTGGCAGATGACCGCAAGCACATCGTCGAGGGCCTGATAATAGCACTTGAAAACATAGAAGAGGTCATAGAGCTCATAAAGAAGAGTCGCGATTCCAGAGAGGCAAAGGACGGTCTAATCTCAAAATACGGCCTTAGCGAAAAGCAGACCGCAGCAATACTTGACATGAAGCTTTCAAAACTCACAAATCTTGAGATAAACTCGATAAGGACAGAGTTTGAGGACCTAAAGGCAAAAATATCCGGGTACAAAGAGCTTCTTGGCAGCCCCGCAAAAATATACCAGGTAATCAAGGAAGAATCAGCTTACGTAAAGGAGAAGTACGGCCGCCCACGCAGGACAGAAATGCTCCAAGAGACAGAATCCGACGGAATAGGGATCGAAGATCTGGTAAACGACGAAGACACCATGATAATACTGACAAAGGGCAACTATGCAAAGCGCATGGATCCACGGCTGTATCGCCAGCAGGAACGCGGAGGCAAGGGAGTGATAGCGATAAACCTCAAGGAAAGCGACATGGTCAAGCAGATGATGCAGTGCCGTACCAAGGACCTGCTTATACTGTTCACAGACCGCGGCAGGGCGTATTGGTGCAAGGCATACGGCTTGCCGCAGGGAGACAGATATTCTTCAGGCAAGCCCCTGGTCAATGTGATTGAAGGCCTCGGTCAGGAAAAGGTTGAAAAGATACTCAAGGCAAGCGACATAGAAAACAGGTTTATAGTATTTCTCACAAAGAACGGCCTAATTAAGCGCGTCCGCGGTGCAAAATTCATGAACCAAAGGTCCACAGGGGTCAAAGCTATACCGCTTAACGAATCGGATTCGATATCGGATATATGCGTATCTGATGGAAAATCAGAGATATTCATATCAACTAAAAAGGGCAAGTCGATAAGATTCATGGAGACTGACGTAAGGCCCATGTCAAGAGCCGCACACGGCGTAAGGGGCATCCGCCTAAAGAAAGATGACTCTGCAGTCAGCATCATAGCAGCCGCTTCTACTGATGGGGATATGATACTGTCGGTGAGCAGCGACGGTTACGGCAAGATAACAGAATTGGGACGCTACAGGC